>QHXD01000684.1 GCA_003223895.1 Acidobacteriota bacterium | reverse complement strand
CTCGACATCCATTCGCGAATATATGGAGGGCAGTTCTCAAGCTTTACGCCATCCGTTTGGGATCGTGCCAAGAAACGCATCACCTCGCGAGAAACCAGACTGACCTCTTTCAGATCTACAACAATGCCGCGATAGTCGGTCTCCAGTTCAAAGAGGTTGGTCAACTCAGCTAGGGCCTCTTTTTGGATTTGGCCACTGAGGATGAACACCTTGACGTTTCCTTGCATTGCAATTTCGATCCGGAAAGCCACGGAACACGAGAATGCAACGGAATATCCAAATTGGATTCGCTGAAAACATGCTCGATAAGGGAAGGCGGCGCTGACGGAGGTTTGTGAAAATGCCCGATTTTGGGCATTTGATGCGAAAAACCTCACCGGTATTTGTATTTCTTTATGTTGAGCTGTTTGATTCGTGTATCCAGAGTCGAGCGCGGAATTCCAAGCTTGGCGGCTGCGCCGTTTGCCCCGGCAACTCTTCCGTTGGTTTCCGCTAAGACCGCCTCGATGATCTCCTTCTCATAACTGTGGAGCGTCTGTGTGAGAGTGCCCGACCGGGTGCGCTGTGTCGCACCTTGACTCGAGAGCCATGCGGGCTCGACCCGAAAAGTATCGCCATTGCAAAGGATCACCGATCGCTCAACGATGTTTTGTAACTCACGGATATTGCCGGGCCATCGATAGGACTGGCACAGCTTCAAGGTACTTTTCTCGATCTTGCGGATCTGTTTCCTGGCTTTGTCCGCGTAACGTTTCACGAAGTATTCCACCAGCACCGGAATGTCATCCTTCCGTTGCCGGAGAGGCGGCACATTGATCGGGAATACATTCAGTCGGTAGAAGAGGTCCGAGCGAAATGTTCCGGACTCAATGGCCGCTGCCAGGTCCCGGTTTGTAGCAGCGATAACCCGAACGTCGGTATGGATGACCCGGTTACCGCCCACGCGCTCGAATTGGCGTTCCTGGAGCACCCGAAGCAATGCAATCTGTGTTTCGGCAGACAGTTCACCGATTTCATCGAGAAAAATCGTGCCCGAGTGCGCCAGTTCGAAACGACCCTGCCGGCGTTGTACGGCACCCGTAAAAGCACCTTTCTCGTGGCCAAACAATTCTGAAGCGATAAGGGACGGAGGAATCGAGGCACAATTCACACTGATGAATGGTTGGCCAGCACGTTCCGAATGCTTGTGGACGGCGCGCGCTATCAGCTCCTTGCCGGTGCCTGTCTCGCCCGTAATCAATACTGTCGAGTCCGTGGGAGCGACGCTCACGATGCTGGAAAGAACTGACTTTAGAGCGGGAGAGGACCCGACAATCTCTTCAAACATGAAGGCCTGATCGATTTGCTCTCGCAACGCGACGTTCTCTTGCCGGGTTCTTTCCTCCGCCTGCTTGCGATCGTGGATGTCGGTACCCGTCGCATACCAGCGGATGACCTCTCCTCGTTCGCCCAGCAGCGGGTTGTATTGGACCAGGAACCAACGGTACTGACCATCCCTGCGGCGCACTCGTCGTTCGTACTCGAATGGGACCCCTCGTGAGATTGCTCTATCGCGTTCGTCGCGCAATCTCTCGGAATCCTCCGGATGAAAGACATCACGAAAGCTTTCCGACCTCACGTCTTCTTCCGTCAGGCCGCTGTAGTCGAGTACTGCCTGATTCGCGGAGAGAAATTTTCCGTCGGGCTTAATACCGATGATGAGCTGAGGTATTGCATCAATGATTGTTCGAAGTTCCACTTCGGATTTGGCCATCTCGTCGAAAGCCCTCTCCAGTTCGCCCTCAGCGCGTTTGCGGTCGTCGATGTCCGTCACCAAGGTGTACCAGCGAACAATTCGGCCTTCGGCATCCCGCTGAGGATGCCCCCTTAGTAGGCACCAACTATAGGCGCCATCAAATCGACGGCTGCGATGCTCCGACACGATCGGCTGACCGGTTTCGATTCCGCGCTTCCAAGCCGCGACCAGGAGAGGAAGGTCATCTGGATGGACGGCGTCGCTGGTCGCCCAATTCTTCAATTCCTCCGTGCTCTTGCCGAAATATTCCAGAACCTGTCGGTTCACCAGTTCGACTTCGCCTTGCGCATTCAATGTGGCAACGAACCCAGGAATGCTATCGACGATCTGGCGTAGGCCCTGCTCGTTCAACCGGAGTGCATCCTCAGCGCGCTTGCGGTCGTCAATGTCGGTCAACAACATGTACCAGCGATTAATGCGCCCATCGGTGTCGTGTGCGGGAAGAGCGCGTGATTGGAACCATCGGTACATTCCATCGGCGCGCCGCTGCCGAAATTCAATTTCATACGATTCCCCGGTGTTGATCGAGCGCTGCCATGCTTCGATTACGCGAGGAAGATCCTCCGGATGAACGGCGTCGCTGGTAGCCCAGTTCTTTAGTTCCTCAGTTGTCTTGCCGAAATATTCCAGGACTTGCCGATTCAGAAGTTCGATTTCTCCTGCCGCATTGAGGGTGCACACAAACCCAGGAATGGTGTCCACGATCAGACGAAAGCGTTCCTCGCTCTCAACTTCCTGAGCACTCACCGTACTTGTTAGCGCCGCTGCTTTTGATTCCATCGTTGAAGACAGTTCATCACTATCACGGTGGACGGTCAAGTTCGTTCCTTGGAGGTTGAGCGCGCTGTCTTCACTGACGGAAATTCGTCATTTTCCTAAATCCCGTCACTTGAATTTCACTTTCCAGCCTTGTTTTCAGTGAAATGAGGTTGGGTACTCGGTTGCACTAATTGAGCTGAAGGAGCGCATTAATTGAACGAGACCAAATCAAACGCGGTGTGGGATATGTCGGAGTGCGCGCTGATATTCATCGACTATCAGGACCACGTCCTCGACGTGATCTTCGCGCAGGATCGAAGGGTCATTGAACTCAACGTTCTCACTCTCGCGAAGATGGCTCTCGCCTTTAAGATTCCTGTGATCCTGAGCACCGTGGGCGTTGAAATGGGTGCGAACGGTCCGACGATCGATTCACTTCGAGCCGTGCTGCCGAAGGTCCAGGACATTGACCGATCGACGATGAACGCTTGGGACGATCCCAAGTTTGTGGCGGCGGTGAAGGCCACCGGCCGCAAGCGACTGGTGATGTGTGGAATCTCGACTTCGGCTTGTCTGACTTACCCGTTGTCAGCGCGCTTGCGGACGGTTACGAAGTGGCATTCATCGAGGACGCCGTTGGTGACAGCTCCAGGCAACAGCACGATACTGCCGTACTCAGACTTGCCCATACGGGAGCTATCCCAAACACAACGGTCGGAATGATCGCCGAGTGGTTCCTCGATTGGAAACTACCGGTCGCCAATGAGTGGAGGAAAGTCGCCGTTCCTTATTACGACGAGATCGCGGCGCTGCAAAGGGCGCCGGAGTACCAGACGCCGCACGGCTTCACTGTCAAGAAACATACATGAGCGGAAATTGAGTGAGCGAGTCATCGTCATTGTATGGGTAGCGTAATCGGTGTCTAGAACCAATCAAGAAAGGACCGATCCGAAAGCCATGAAGAAAAATCCGAATGAACTCACTATCGAGAATTCGGCCCTGGTGCTGATCGACCATCAGCCCGCCATCCTTCTCCTTACACCGTCTATCGACCAGGCCCTGCTGATCAACAATGTTGCGGGTCTCGCCCGGACTGCAAAGGTTTTGGGCGTGCCCGTCGTGCTGACCACGGTGGGCGCGAAGGGGAGCGTCCTTGCGGACCCCATACTCAAAGAGATCAGCGAGGTGTTCCCAGAGATCACGCCGATCGACCGAACGTCGACGCATGCCTGGTCGCACCCGGAGGTTCGCGCGGCTGTCGAAGCTACAGGTCGCAAGAAGCTGATTATGGCTGGAATATCCACTGAGGTTTGTCTTGCTCAGTCCGTTCTCGCTGCTCTGAAAGACGGCTACGAGGTCTACTTCGTCAGCGATTGCTCGGCGGGTTGCAGCCGAGAAGCGCACGAGGATGCCAAGGTCCGGATGACGATGGCAGGCGCCAGGCCCATGAGTTGGCTGGCAGTGCAAAGCGAGTGGGCGCCGGATTACACGACGCCCGAAAAAATCGCGACCGCCGAGGTCCTATCCCGCTATGGCGGCGCCTCGGCGATGTGGGTCGACTACACGGCGGCTCAGGTCAAGGCTGGACTTGTCCCGCCGCCAGCATTCATGCGGTGACGCACACGATGATTCCGAGAAAGATCGTCCATCGAACGCGAGGAAGCCGTCACGGCCAGATCACGCGCCTCATGAGCCCTGGCGAACTTGGTCAGGTGCTCAAGCCATTCGTGTTTTTGGATCACTTCGACTTGCACGGCGCGGCAGGAGGAACGGAACTGCATCCCCATTCGGGAATAGCGACAGTGACGTACCTGTTCGAAGGTTCAATCCGCTACGAAGATTCAAACGGAGCCACAGGCGTCGTGCCGGCCGGCGGCGTTGAATGGTTCAAGGCGGCTCATGGCGCGTGGCACGCCGGTGGTCCAGGCGACACCGGTCGTGCGCGCGGTTTCCAGCTCTGGCTGGCGCTGCCGTCCGAACTGGAACTCGGCCCCGTGGAGAACATCTACCTGTCGCCCGATACAGTCGCGCGCGACGGTCCTGCACGCGTCATTGTCGGCTCGCACGGAACCGCAATGAGCCGTCTCGCCGGGGTCTCGCTGAATTATCTGGCGGTGCGCTTGCGCGCCGGCGAGTCGTGGCGCTACGAACCGGCCCACGACCATACCGTGGGATGGATATCGGTAAGCCATGGCCGCCTTCGTGTGCCTGAACCGCTGGACGCCGGCGAACTGGCGATCTTCGAGTCGTCGAATGCTGCCGTCGATTGCACCGCAGAGGCTGATGCGGAGTTCGTAGTGGGCTCTGCCGTCCCTCACGCGCACGATTTGGC
>QHXD01000675.1 GCA_003223895.1 Acidobacteriota bacterium | reverse complement strand
TGGCCATTGTTGGGCCGGCCGTGGGCCGGCTTCTGTATCAGCTTGCCCGGTTTGTGAATGCCGGACGCGTTTTTGAAATGGGATCCGCGATCGGGTATTCCACGATCTGGTGGGCTCGCGCCATCAAGCCCGGCGGCAAGGTGTATTACACGGATGGGAGCAAGACGAACGCCGCACAGGCGGAGGATTATACGAAGAGAGCCGGTGTGCGCGACCGGATCGAAATACTCGTCGGCAATTCACTCGACTTGATCGATCAGGTGGAGGGCGACTTCGACGTGGTCTTCAATGACGTCGACAAGCACTATTACCCTGAAGTGTTTCGAAAAGCGGCAGGCCGGGTTCGAGTAGGCGGTTTGCTGGTTACCGATAACGTGCTGTGGTCCGGCCGTGTCGCAGACAAATCCGTCAAGGACCGCGACACGGAAGGAGTGCGGTCGTTCAACAAAATGCTTTACGCTGACGAGCGGTACTATACGACGATCATTCCGCTCCGCGACGGAGTTGCGATTGGACTACGAGTCCAGTGAGATCCACGATCGAGTGCCCATGCAGATCTTCAGCCCAGGGAATCCGGACGACGAGCGTTTCTCTAACCGCAACCAGCTCCGTGTCGCGCGACTCGGAATCCCACTCGCTGGTGATGTGGGTACGGAATCCTTCCTTCTGGAAGAACAGGCGAAGCGTCGGCACGGCGTCCTGGTAAGCCCCGTCCCAGTTCTTTCCGAAATCGTTCCCCTCCAGGAAGATTTCCAACCTCTTAATCAATTCGTTTTTCATCTCACCCTCGGTAAAGTCCCGAAATCTTACCGCGGGGGAACTCGTCAAGGCAAGGTGGTGGTGTAAATGAGCGCGGGCTAAAGCCCGCGACTACATTTATGGAATCCAGCTTGTTCCCCAATGTAGTCGCGGGCTTCAGCCCGCGTTTTCAGAGCTTTGCGAGCAAGCCTTTCATTTCCTCCACGGTGAACGCCCGCATGCTCAAAGTTCGGACGTTTCCGGCGGCGCCGCTGGCAAGCATAAAGGCCGTAAGGCTTTCTTCATCCTTGGCTTCCGCAATGGCGACGCAGTCGTAAGGTCCCAGGGTGTAGAAAAAATTCACGAGCTTGATCCCCATCTTTTCGCCCTGTGCCTTGGCGGTCTCGTAGCGCTTCGTCGTTTCCTTTACGTTTCGAATCCCCTGATCTGTGAAGTTGAACAAACCGATAAACATTGGCATGACGGGCTCCTTTCAGGTTCTGACCACTTCAACCCATGTTCCCTGGCGCGCAGATTCTCGTGCGGCGTCAAGAATGATCTGACTCTTCGCACCATCGTCGAAGTTCGGTGACGGCGAAGGAAGGCGATTGTCGATGGCATGGATCATCCGGTTCACAAGCACACGGAATGGCGCCCGCAGCGGTTGCTCCTCGGGAGCCAGCCGATATTTTTCCGGAATGGGAATCGTGGCGGTCACGCGGTCTCCGCGTTTGCCTCCGCGCAGTTCCGTAGCCATGAGGTTGGGAATGAAGAGTTCGCCATCGCTGCCGTAGATTCCGAAATGCGAGCCGTTGATACCCGCGGCGCTCGACATCTGAACAACAGCCCGCGCGCCGGATTCGAACTCGATGAGAAGCGTATAGCTGTCGTCGCTGGTAACCGGCTTGCCGCTTCGTTCAGGCACGAACGTTGCGAGATCGCAGAATATGCGGCGCGGAGTTCCCAGGATCAGCCAGAGGCTGTCCGCCGCATGCGATCCCAATGCGCCGAGTGCGCCGCCGCCTTTCGATGCGTCGGACCACCAGTTCCACTCGGCATCTTCGGGCTTCGATCGCCATCCGAACTGTGTGATGAAGTGCGCCATTCGAATTTCACCTACATAGTTCTGACGCAACAGGTCCTCAGCATACGCCCGCCCCGGTAGAAAACGGAATTCGAAGTCGACCATGGCCACGACGGGAGTGTCATCGGCGACCGCTTTCATTTGTTTCGCTTCGTCAATGTTCATGGCGAAAGGTTTCTCGCAGAGCGTGTGAATTCTGCGGTTCAGCGCAGCCATCGTCATGGGAAAATGTTGTTCAGGCGGTGTGACGATGCTGACCAGGTCCGGCTTCTCGTTATCGAGCATCTCTTCGAAGTTCGTATAATGCGCGGGTATGCCGTGTTCCTTCGCGATTTTCTCAGCCCGCTCCGCGCGGCCGCTCGATACCGCGATGACCTGTGTTCTGGGGTGACTTTGAAAAACCGGGATCTGTACGTTTCCGGCGAACGACGTTCCGGCTACGGCTACTCTTAATTTAGGAAATTTTATGGCCAATGTTTATCCCTTCCGCAGTTTGAGATACGCGCCGAATAGAGTGCCCCTCGAGAAAGTTGTCACGCAACCGTACGACAAGATCTCGAAGGACATGCAAGAACGGTATTATGCCCTGCATCCCAACAACATTATTCGAATTGTTCTGGGGAAAACCGGCCCTGAGGATTCAGCCACGAACAACGTCTATACGCGGGCAGCAGCATATTTGAAAGAGTGGCGCGCAAGCGGGATCCTGGAGCAGATAGCGGAACCGGCATTCTTCGCCTATTTCCAGCGATTCGCCGTGCCGGGGACCACGGAGATTCGCACCCGCAAGGGATTCGTTGGCCTCGGCCGGCTCGAGGATTATGCGA
>QHXD01000674.1:567-4006 GCA_003223895.1 Acidobacteriota bacterium | reverse complement strand
CGAAACCAGAGGGTCCGTCGGTTAGTCCCGAGGGCAGCTGCAACCTGGTTGTATCCTCTGGGAGCTTGTTAAACTGGCATCCGGAAGTTTGATCGCGTTCATCCGGGAAAATGTCGTTCGTGACGCCCTCTTCTACATTGTAGGCTTCCGCCGCAGAGAGCAAGAGGGACTTGGTTTGAGCTTTCCAGCCGAATCGAGAAATCGTGCCATCGTTGCTGCTTCGATTAAACCGGCCTGCGATGCCCATGGCGTGTCTCTGTTTCGCGGTCCTGTCCAAATTCGCGATCAGCATCGCGTCGGGAACAGCTTCGATCAAGCCCGTTCCGAATGTGGGAGTCGGAATTCGGAACGCCACATTCCGGTTCGCAATCTCCTGATCAAAATTGGGCTGCGGCAGGACACAACCATGGTTTCTTGATGAGGCGAGCTACGCGAACGGGACCATCAGAAGTAATGAACCGTGGAACCGTTTGATCCCGCCCCGGAACACGGTCGAGCTTCGCCAGGGGCTCCTGCGGGTTCGTTTGCGGGACCAGTACCAGACGTCCTTCTTGCAATGACAGTTGGCGGAGCTGTGGACTCCGGGGGCTGGGAGTCGATCCGCCGGCTGCAGGTTGAGCATGGCAGCCCGCACAGCTATTTCCATTGAACGTTGGACCGAGTCCGATCCCTTTCTCATTTGCGAAGGACCCAGAGACCGAAGCTACCTCTTTAAATCTGTCTCTCGCGGCCCAGAAGAGATTGATTTCGTCTTCGTTTAATCCCTGCAAGGCGCCGCCTGCGTCGCTCGCTCCAGGCCGTGGGCCGGGATCAACCGCAGCACTGGGCGCCTGGGTGATCCCAAAGACAGAGAAAGCTAACGAAATTCCTATTATGAAATCTCTTACCATGGTCACTGCGACTGATCGTGAGGCACAGTGCACGTCGCTGTAGAGATCTTCGTATTGCCCGCAAGATCTGACGCAGTAGCCGTGAGTGTGTACACGCGTCCGTTACCCGAACCCAAACGGTCGGCCCTCAGTTGCACAGTGATCGCCCCTGAGGCCGTCGGTGTAATCACGATGTCGGGGGACTTGGGATCATTCGCCCCAACTGGCTCGTTGCTCGTTCCAGTGATTTTGAACGTGCCTGGTGCCATCCCAGAGGCAGCGTCCGAAGACGTCACGGTCGCGACCTCTACTAGTTTTTGATTGGGCGGCCAAAGCGTACAACCGGTTGCGGGCATTCCGGAAATGACTGGGGTTGTTTTGTCGATCCGCACCGTTAATGTCTTCGGCATCTCCTGATTACCCGCGTTATCGGTGGCGAAATAAGTGACAGTCGTGACGCCTTCGCTCGTAACTGCCACCGATGCAGTGGCACCTGACGTAACGAACGAACCCGTTTGTGCTCCTGTTAAGGTAATGCTTATCTGCTTGACCCCACTTCCCCCGGAATTGTCTACAGAATTGAGCGTTACGATCACATTTGCATTGTTCCAGCCGTTCGCGTTTGGACCGGGCGACGGGGTCGCTGTCGTCGTTGGCGGAATTGTGTCTGCTGGCACCGGTGGCAGAACTATCAGATTGTTAACTGCATTGATGAGATTCGCCGCCTGACTTGGAGGCAGAATGCTTGGTGGAAGGCCGTTGACAAGCTGCGTTACGAGCTGCACTGCCGACGTTGATGGATTTTGAATAATACGACTTTGAACGATCATTTGGATCTGGTCCTGAAGCGTCGGCGCGTCGGTTGGTGCTAAGCCCCTGACTTGAACAACCGTGTCACCATCGACATTAGCCTGGACTATCGCAGCGGTTCCCGTGACCGGCGTCGTTCCTGTTGCAGTCGTCACAGAAAATGCCTGGGCAGACCACAGCAAACAATCGCCAGACAATCTTATAGTTACGGAGTCCGAAGAGCTTCCTGGACCGATGACGGAGCCGACATTGAAAGTGTCGGTATCCCAAAGCGGACCGACGTTACCCGCGAATAGACCTGGCAAAGACAGCGTTCCGAGGTTGCCGGTAAAAGTGACGGGAGTGGTGCCAAATTGATTCGCCTGTCCATCCCCAACCATGAATGTAGTCAACGCCGAGACGGGACCTGCTGTCGTGAAACCCGTGAAAGTTGTCGTAGCGGTTGATATTCCCAAGGGTATTGAAACATTCCCGTCAGCAAGCATCACCGTCTTGGTGGGGAGTCCTGAAGACTGATAAATGACGACCAACGACGCGCCTTCGGGTAATACGCTTCCGCCGGTCGCGAAACCCGTTAACGTATACGTCCCATTCCCCGCCACAAGGGGTGTCACGTCGGCGCGAAACGTAAAACTGTTCGAACGTCCCCAGCACGTATCGGGACCGCTGGCAAGCAGAGCTCCTTCGACGGGCGTTCCATTCAGGCTCAACCTTCCCAACGAAGACTCAAAACCGTTGTCCAGCATTCCCCAATAGAGAAGAGCCCGCACAACAGTCGCACCTCCGGGAACGGTCGAGATATTAATCGGCGCCGACGATGGAGATGGGCCGAAGGAAGGGGCGGTTCCGCCGCGCAGTCCGACGCCTCCGGCCACATAGTCGCCCGTTAGTGTTATTTGGACAGACGGCGTGAGAGAAGTCGACGAAGGGGCATTTTGAACGAGACCCGTCCCCAATTGCCCAAGACCAGTCGCGATTACCGGATCTGAAAGAGCTCCAGGAAACGTGCCAGTACCGAGTGTCTCGGCGGCCTGGGCGTCGACTGACGATAGCAATTGCAGAATCAGCGTCCGATCTGCACTGGTGACACCTACCTGCGTCGCGAGTTGCTGTAACGCTTGCCCGAAAACGTCCCGCGGTTCCGATGGGGGAGAAGTCGGGTTTATCGCCGCAAGAGACTGCAGAATATCGCTGGGCGTGAATGTGAACTGTATTCCTGCGGTTTTGATCGCCGCTCCAATGTTCGCCAGCAATCCCGGCCATTGCGCTAATAGCGCACCCTCTGTACCTCCGAGCTTTCGGGCCGCTTGCATCTGGTTGTTCACCCAAACTGTGTTCCCGGCAAGGCTTGCTCCTTCTACCCGGGCAAGCGCAGTGATTGCAGCTTGTTCAAGCGCTATCAATTGTTGTGCGTTAGCCGCGAATGCGTTGAAGGCAGCAGTCTCTTGAGGCGTCAAACCAAATGTCGGCAGGGATAACGTATAAATCGCCGGTTGCGCTATGACTGTGAAATTGGGATCTGGCGGAACTGTGAAATCGACTCCTGGAGGGTCCGCGCCGAGCTTGCGGCCAAGCTCCGCAGCCGTAATCCACCATACGGCAGACAGAGCCGCAAGACCTGGCTCCAAGGGTGCGCAACCCAAGGCGCCAATCGTACTGCAAAACACCGCGCCAGCAGCGAGGACAGCGGCGGCGTCGTTGGCAGTAGCTATCGCATTGTTAAGTTCAGCCTTCACGCACCTGTTGTAAGTCTTGCCAGG
>QHXD01000674.1:0-550 GCA_003223895.1 Acidobacteriota bacterium | reverse complement strand
TTTGGAGGTACGGTCGCAGACCAGAAGAGCGGATCGGGGGAATATGCTGTCGGTGGCCCTGGTGTGAGGGGCACCTGCAACTCGGCCATGAGATGTGGTGTTGCCGAATTCGGGGAAGTACCGAATCCCGGAGCACTCATGATGCGGCCTGGAGGAGTCGGTTGGCCTTGTTCCAGGACCTGCATCGTACCGTTACCGAAGATGTAGATGTCGTATTCTTCCAGCGACGGGACACCAGAATCCTGCGAGACCGTATCAAAACTAACGTGAACCGATTCGGTGGCTGCAATGGGGCTCGTCCGAAAGGGAAAGTCATACAGCAGGTAAAGAAAGCTGTGTGACGCATCTTGGTTTACGTAAAGGTAACTGTTCGTGGCCGGAAATGCGAGCGGCTGAACGTCTGACCATTCCTTTTGTCCGTTGGGACAAACAGTGAATTTGCCATCGGTGCTGTGGCAACTGGTCGTTGGAGGACCAGAGATTTGAGCAACTGCGGCGTCAACGAAAGCCGAGATAAATATAAGGAGCAAACCTGCTCTTATGGATCGTA
>QHXD01000655.1 GCA_003223895.1 Acidobacteriota bacterium | reverse complement strand
ACCGGGAGGAAGGGATGATTGTTGACCTTCATCTCGTCCAGCCGATAAGAGAGTACGATCAACGTCCGCGTTGATTCGAGCCGCGTGGCAAGGTATGCCAGCAAATCGACAGATGCCACGTCGGACCACTGGAAATCCTCGATCACAACAATCAGGGGGTGCACGGGAGAGACTTGCTGATAGAAATCCAGGAGTTCTCGTTTCATCTTCCGGGCCGCTCCGGAGCCGGCATGGGTAATCTCGCGGTGCCAGGTCGGCGCCACTTTCTGCATGAGCTGGCTGATGTTTTCTTCGCGGGCAAGTAAACCGTGGGCCTCGATCCACGGCATGAATGGCTCACTTTCCGTCAGTGATTCGGAGCAGCGGCCGCGCGCGAGGTGAAACGTTTGTCCGTCCTGAACAAGGTCGTCAAGAAAGGCGTTGATGAGAGCCGTCTTTCCGAGACCGACATCCCCGCTGACACAGACCAGACCTCCATGGCCTTGCTGAGCCAGTTGAAAAGCGCGGCGCAGCTCCTTCCGCTCGGCATCGCGTCCTACAATGTTGTGAACGGCACCATTGACTGGCTTGCGTGTAGTCCCCGTCGGGGGTTGATAATCAACACCTTTTACGGGAGCAACGAAGCGATAACCCGTTTTCGGAATCGTTTCGATATATCTGTGGTCGCAGGGCTTCTCGCCGAGTGCCTTGCGTAGCGTGGAGACATTCCGGTTGAGATTTCCTTCTTCAACAAAGCTGTCAGGCCACACGAACCTCATGAGTTCGTCCTTCGATACAACCTGACCCGCGCGCTCCAGAAGGATGAGCAGAATTCTAAAGACGGTCGGCGTGATCGGTGTCATATGGCCGGATCTGGCCAGAAGGAATTGTCCGGTGTCTACGCGAAAATCGTCGAATTCGTAGATGCGTCTTTGTGTAAGCATGCCCTGCAGTTGGCACTTGCTGTTCCGAAATTTTCCGAACAGGCGATGTTGGAAATGAAGGACTTACACGACGGGGAGTTTTTCGGAATCTATCCGATCGGATAGATTCATATCCGGTTAGGTCTTTACTCGCAACATCATCCAAATACCTCCAAAGCCGAAAATCAGGTTCGGAAACCAGGCTGCGATGAGAGGAGAGAGCTGGCTGATGCCTCCCAGCTTGTCGAACAGCTCGAAGGTAAACCAGTAGATGATGCCCACGGTGACGGACAATCCGATTCCGTAGAAGGCGCCTTTCCGGCCGGTCGTGAACGAGAACGGAATGCCGATGATGGCCATAATGAACGACACGAGCGGGAACGAAAGCTTCCTGTAGAGATCAACCGTCAGGTTGCTGACATCGAAGCCGCTTTGCTGGAGCTCGCTAACATATTGTTTCAGCTCCAGATAGGTCATTTGGGCGGCAGTCCGGACTTCTTTCTTGAAGTAGTCCGGATTATCGATGTCGGGCGACTCGAGCCTGTCGAAGTCCTGATAGTCCACGCTGCCGTCAGGCCGTAATCGGCGGACCCAGCCGTCTTCCAGCGCCCAGGACGATCCATCCCAGGACGCGCGGGCAGCAAACAGCCACTCGCTCAGATCGAACGTATTGGGCTTGAAAGCGAAGATTGTGAAACCCCCGAGCAGGTTTTGGTTGGGATCGAAGTACGTGTAGTGGTAGATCCGGTCGTCGGAGCCGACCATCCATTTCCGCTGCGGATCGCGGTAGGTCTGTGGTGCACGGCCTTTGATGATGTTCCGGTATTCGTCCTGCCGCTGGTTCGCATACGGCAGGGTGAAATCCTGAAGGAAGTAGATCGCGGCCGACAGGATCAGGCCCATCATGAGGAGCGGCATCGCCATGCGATAGAGGCTCACCGCGCCGGCCTTCACCGCCAGGATCTCGTTCGTCTTCGTCAATGATCCGAGGTTGATGAGGATCGCAAGAAGGACTGTGAGGGGAATCACGTAGTAGAGAATCTGCGGCAGCAGAAAGACGAAGTAGTTCGCGACAATCGACGCGTCGACGTTGTTCTTAACGATGTCGGGCAGCAGTTCGAACAACGTCACGATAATGAAGAGGAACACGAACGCCAGCAGGACGAGGAGGAAAAAGAACCAGAACCCGCGCAGGACATAGATATCCAGAATCCGGAGAAACTTTGGATGATGCGTCAGTGAGTATGCCCACTGGCTCAGCCGCTTCCGCGTCGGCCGGACGCCGGTCATTTTTTCCGATACCCAGGCCATGATCGAAGCCAGCCGCGCGAGTACCCGGTTCTCCGATTCGCGGTCCGAACGGGCAAGCAACACCAGGCCGAGCAGTGCGAAGCCGAGATTCGGCACCCAGGCGCCGGCAATCGGAGAGAACTGGCCGTTATCTGCGATCCGCGTTCCACCGATGAAGGCTAAGTAATAGATCATCATGAGGATCAGACTGAGAACCAGACCCATGGACTTGCTGCCGCGTGTCACCGACACGCCCAGCGGCAGACCGGCCAGGGCAAACACCAGGCAAGCAAAAGGCAGCGCGACTCGCCGTTGAAATTCCGTGCGCTCCGCACTGGTTGCCGTACCGGCCTGGACGCTCTTCAGAAGTGCGCGGGTGGATGTTTCCGACATCGTGGGCTTTTCAGGCTTCGGCGGTACATCCGGCATCGGTATCGAGAACGTCGTCGCCGGAAACGTCGAGAAGGAGTAGCGGCTCGGCGAAAGCGGTGAGACGACGTGCGTACTGCCATCCTTCAGCGTGAGTTGGAAGGCGCGGTGCTCATCGTCGC
>QHXD01000673.1 GCA_003223895.1 Acidobacteriota bacterium | reverse complement strand
CGACCCACGTGAACGGATGCAGCGCCCGCTTGATGAAATAACCGGTCGGACGGCCATCGACAATGCGAGCGCCCTGCTGGCCGGGATCCGCAGTTTGAGAAATGTCCGGGGGCGGATCCTGCGCCTGGAGCGACACAGCCATCAGGCCAACTGTCAGCCAGAAGACCCATTTAGATAAGCTGATGTTGCAGCGTTGCATGTATATCCGGCGACACGCATCTCGACCAGCTTGAGTATAGGAGTACTGTTCTTGTTGCCGTTACCGATGGACCCCCGGCTGTCCTACGTGAGGTTTCCGGGGATTTTGAGGAAAAAGTCCTGACACGGGCTAACGCAGAGCGCGCAACAGCAGGATCGAACGTGCGTCGACGCAGAACGTTGCGCCATTGCGAAACTCCAGAGAAGGAGGCTCTCCATGGGGGTTGGCGGTGTCCAGCACGGCGGTCCAGCCGCGCTGGAGCTCGGCCGGCAGGGTGAAGTCCAGCGGCTCGAAGTGCGCATTGAAGACGACATAAAAGTCATCATCCGCATCGTCCGCTCCTGCACCGCTAAGAAACATTCCGAGCGCCTTTGCGTAACCGGTAGTCCAGTCCGCGGGACGCATGGCGAGTCCATCGTTTCGATACCAGCCGGTTCCGCTGCAATAGAATCGTCTGCGAAACACCGGATGCTCGCGCCGAAGCGTAACTACCCTGGCAACAAACGCGAAGAAGTCGTAATCCGCATGTTGCCAATCCATCCAGGACGTTTCGCTGTCGTGGCAATATGCATTGTTGTTGCCCCCTTGTGTCCGTCCGATCTCGTCTCCGGCAAGCAACATGGGCACACCTTGCGAAAGAAGGACCGTTGTCAGCAGATTCCGCTTCTGGCGCGACCGAAGCTGATTGATAGCGTTGTCCAGCGTCGGTCCTTCGGCGCCGCAATTCCATGATCGATTGTCGTTCTCGCCGGAGTTCGATTCGCCATTGGCGTCGTTGTGCTTTTCGTTGTAGCAGACGAGGTCTTCGAGCGTAAAGCCGTCATGAGAAGTTACAAAGTTGATACTGGCCGACGGCCGCCGTCCAGCGGTTTCGTAGAGATCAGGGCTTCCGGAGATGCGATAAGCGAATTCATTCAGAGCGTGATCGGCCCCACGCCAGTAGTCGCGCATACAGTCCCGAAACTTCCCATTCCACTCCGACCACAGTGGCGGGAAGTTGCCTAACTGGTATCCCCCATCGCTCACATCCCAGGGCTCCGCAATGAGCTTGACCTGACTCACGATCGGATCCTGCTGAATGACATCGAAAAATGCCGACAATCGGTCAACATCATGAAGCCCTCTCGCGAGGGTCGATGCGAGATCGAAGCGAAATCCATCGACGTGCATTTCGGTTACCCAGTAACGCAGAGAATCCATCAAAAGTTGCAACACATTTGGCTGGCACATGTTCAGGCTGTTGCCGGTGCCGGTGTAGTCCATGTAGTAGAAGCGATTGTTCTGGACCAGGCGGTAATATGCCGCGTTATCGATTCCCTTGAAAGAAAGGACTGGTCCGAGATGATTGCCTTCAGCGGTGTGCCCATAAACGACGTCGAGAATCACCTCGAGGCCGGCACCATGCAGAGCTTTCACCATCTGCTTGAAGTCCCGCACCTGCTGACCCGCGGCGCCGCCGCAGGTGGAATACTCGTTGTGCGGCGCAAAAAAGCCGATGGTGTTGTAGCCCCAGTAATTGCGCAGTCCCCGCTCGAGCAGATACAGGTCATGCACGAACTGCTGGACTGGCATCAGTTCGATTGCAGTCGCTCCAAGAGTCTTCAGGTGGTTGATGGCCGCCGGATGGGCGAGCCCGAGGTACGTACCTTGCAGTTCTGCGGGAATATCGGGGTGCCACATCGTGAGCCCCTTCAGGTGGGCTTCATAGATCACGGTCATGTCCCAGGGGGTTCGGAGTGGCTTCTCGTTCTCCCAATCGAAAGCGGGATCGATGACAACAGATCGGGGCACGTATCGCGCGGAATCCAGATCGTTCCGGGAATGTTCCGGATCGATAAAGTGATGCGCAAATAGAGCCTCGTGCCATCGCAGCCGTCCCCGGATACACCTGGCGTAGGGATCCAGGAGGAGTTTTGACGGATTGCAGCGAAGGCCGGACGCCGGTTCCCATGGACCATGCACTCGAAAGCCGTAGCGTTGTCCGGCTCGAAGACCTGGAACATATCCATGCCAAGACAACGCCGTCATCTCGGGAAGATCACACCGAGTTTCCCGTCCGTGCTCGTCGAAAAGACACAGCTCCACCCGGCGGGCGACGCTGGAGAACAAAGAGAAGTTCACGCCGGAACCATCGAAAGTGGCGCCAAGCGGATAGGGTTTCCCGGATGAGACACGCACGAGAATAAGCCAGCATCCAGGGAACCGGGGGGCTGGGTTTCTACGGAACCGGCAAAATAATTCGGGGACAGACGTATAAATCACCTGATTCGCAAGTGAAGTAACGTTGCACGCAAATCAGGTGATTTATGCGTCTGTCCCCGAATTATCGCGTCAGACTGCCTCGTACCACGAACTTCGGCCGCGTCCCAGAAGCTGGAGGCGTCCTGCCTGAACGAGCCCGCGCAAATGCAGCTTCAATGTGTTTCGATTGGCCTTCGTAAGTGCCTGCGCTGCAGTCAACGTCAGCCGGCCGTGCTGGTGCGCCAGTTGCAGCAATAACTCATCGAGAGCGGAGAGAGAAGTCATGAGCCTTTCCCTCTTCACCTTTTCCGCCAGAGAATTCTTCTGCTCCACGAGACAGAGAAGAAAAAAACGCAGCCAGTCCATTAAGTGAGACTCGTCCTTATCGAGCGTTCCCTGGGCGCTCCGGAGCGCGCGATAGTACTGTTCCCTGTTCTCCTCCACAACGCGCTCCAGCGAACTGTAGGGTACGTATGTGTAGCCCGTTCGGGCCAGAAGCAGGTTGGTGAGTACGCGAGCGAGCCTGCCGTTGCCGTCCTGAAACGGGTGGATTGCAAGAAATCGGACGACAAAAACGGCGACGACGAGCCAAGCTCGCGGTTCGTCCACGCAACCACTTCCTCCATCAGCCGCGGCGTGTCAAACGGCGTGGCGGTTTCAAAGATCACGCCCACACTTCGGCCGTGCTCGTCGAAGGCCTCCACGTTATTTGGCGTCATCTTGTAGCCGCCGCGATGGTGCTCGTCCCGATGTGAAAATCGAAGCAGCGCGCCGTGAAGCTGCTTGATGTGGTTTTCGGTCAGCGGCATGTCCCGCCAGAAATCGAACACCATTTTCGTTGCCTCCGCATACCCCGCAACCTCCTGTTCGTCCCGCGACCTGAATGACCCGAGATCGAGGTTGGACAACAGAACGTCCACCTCACGGTCGGTCAGCCTGGCACCCTCAATCCGAGTCGATGCTCCGACAGACTCCACCGTCGCTATCTGGCGCAACGTCGCCAGTCGATCCGGCGCCAGACTGCCGAGGGCCTTCCATGCTCCCTTGAACTCATCGATCTCGCCGACGAGCAGGAGCAGATCCGATGTAAGTACCAGATTCTTGAAAGGATCCAGAGGCATATCCGTAACTATACCCAAGAATACCCGAAATCGGCATTGGGTATTCTCGGGTAACGTTGTGGGTATCAGGGTATCGGGTATCGGGAGCTGTAGCGGCGGTCTGTAGACTCTATAGACCGCCGCTGCAGTGCAGTTTGCCTTCTCGGAGCATTTTTCTGCAGCCTGTTAGAATCCAAAAATCCGATCGTCGGCCTTGCAGTCAAGGTCGAGCCACTGGAGAATCTGTTCCTGAGATAGATGGGTTGTATCGACCCTTACACGTCATGGGCCAGAACATCTCCATTCCCGGAGAGGGAGTCCGTACAAACGAAGGGTTCACCGTTCTAACATGGGAGTTCCCAGAATCCGCTGGTTTTATATATACCCCGGCACTTACGGCTTTCACCGCCGCCCTTGCGGCTCTGCCTTCGGGCGGCGTCCATGCCACCGCCGACAAAAACAAAAAGCGCCGTGAGCTGGTTGCGCTTTTGCGCAAGCTCGCCAGTTACGTTCAGGGCAACTGCAACGACGAAATCACTACGTTGCTCTCCAGCGGGTTCCAGGCCGCCTCCACCGCCCGTGCACAGTCGCCCTTAACGAAGCCCGTCATCGCCGTCGTCGATAACTGCCACTCCGGGCAGCTTGTTGTAGACGTGAAGAAGGTGGTGAACGCCAGGACGTACGAATTGGAGAAGGCGACGATCGGACCGGACGGTGCACCTGGCCCCTGGCAGCAAGGCGGCTTGTTTACGGGGTCGCGCGATGCTTCTCAGCGGTCTGACGCCCGGTACCACCTATGCGGTTCACGTGCGCGCCGTCGGCGGCTCCACCAACTACAGCGACTGGAGCGACCCCGTCAGCCACATGTGCATGTAAACGCGTCGCAAATTCCTTAAGGGGCGGTTTGTGAAGGTATGAATGAATTGCCAGGACAGGGGGTTCCCCTCCTGGAACAGGAGGGGTGGCTGCACCAGTAAGAAAAAGACGCGAAGCCTCCGAAGCGGCGCAGACGGGGTGGTCATTGTGGTTAATGCTGACGTTGTAACGTTATCCGGGACTGACCACCCCGTCTGCGCCTTCACAAGGAGGTTGCGCAGCATTTTCTTGATGGCGCAGCCACCCCTCCTCTCTGAGGAGGGGAACACCCGTTCCTGCAATTCCTTCACACCTGTAACGAAAGTGACGCCGTAAGTCTTTTAGATCCGGTCGGCGGTTACTTTCATCTTTCACTTTGAGCCGCGGCTCATGCCAGTCTTCTATGACCGCCGGCATCTTCAAACTCATCTGCCGTAATAGCCGGTCCGAGACTGCGTCACGCGAAGCCCGCCCGCCCGAGTCTTCACTTCGATTCGACGAAATGAGCCGGCCGGCCCCCGGGTCTCGGGCACATAGCCGAGACTATACGATGTGCCGAGTTGCCGGCCGATCTGTTCGTAGAGCGGCACGACGTCTTTGAGGTTCTTTGGGAAAAGGATCTGTCCGCCGGAACAGTCTCGAAATACTCCTGCAACGATGGAAATGGATTCTTCAGACCGTCGCCTTCCTCCCAGGCGATAAGGTAAATCGGGATATGCCGCTCTTTTGCGGTTTTGAGTGTTCTTTCGAAAAGCCGATTGAATTGTCGAAAGGAAGAAGTGTCTTCGCCGTCGGTCAGCACGATGACCGCCCGGCGTCCCGTTGTACCGTCGAATTCACTGCGCAGTGTGCGATCGAGCGACGCATAAAAATTGGTGCCGTTACTCACGCGGCTTTCCATCAGTTCGTTAACAGCGGCCAGGATTTTGGCTTTGCCGGCGTTCCATCGCAGGGGAACCTTCAGTTCGTCATCGAAATATCCGAGCGCCGTTCGATCCTGGGGACGGAGCGTCACAACGAAGGCAGTGATCGCGCGCCGCATGAAATCGCGTTTACCTTGAGTGCTGCCGCTCCGGTCGAACAAGAGGAAGACGTTATACGGTGCCGAGACAGGACTGAAGAATCGGATGTCCTGGGGTTCACCGCTCTCGTAGATCAGGAAATCATCCCTGGTGAGGTTGCTGACAAGGTTGCCGCCGGAATCGTCTACTGACACATCGACGGTTACTACCGGTACATCCACCTTCAGCGTGTAGAGCGCATCCTCGCCGGCGCGCCCCGCCAGTTGCAGCAGCGCGAACAAAAACAGCCCCCAGGTTCCCATCAGGATGAAATCCTATCACCAAAAAGATCCTGTGTAAGACGGCCCGGTGACTTCGTGTCCGGCCCGGTAAAGTTACTTGAGCGCGATTCGAAATTTACGGAAGTGTGTTGGACGGATTTCCGTTTGCCATTACAGAACGTAGATTGTTTTGTCAGAGGTGAATCATGCGTTCAACCATTCGCGGCTTTCTTGCGATATTGCTCTGCGGAAGCCTGCCGGCTGCTTTTGCCCAGAACACCACGACACGGACGGGATTCGCAATAATAACGCTCGTTTCGGGCAACATTGCAGGATTGCTCGCAACGGAAACTCTGATTAACAAAACAAGTGGGGATACCGCGCAAACGACTGTGGCTCCGTCGGTTTTGGTTAGCAGCGCCTCAATACTGGTGACTGTCGGGCCGGCGTCGGTAAACACAACTGCAATCGCTTTGGCAAATCCGTCAACGGGTACCGGGAGCGTCAATCTCTTGTTGACGAACGAGCAGGGTGGCGTCGTGTTGAATGCGACAGTCCGGCTTGGTCCTCGCGGGCACTTCGCGAAATTCCTCAATGATCTATTCACCCTCCAGCCAACGGGCTCGGCCACACCGGCATTGCTGACGATATCGGCTGAAACTTTCGAGACGGCGACTTTACATCCATTCCGCTGACCAGTCTCGTAAACCCGACGCCCATTCCCGTTCAGCCGCTGATACCGCCACCCGTTGTCCCGAATTCCGGGGCCGGTTTTGGTATCGGCGTTGCGCCTCCGCCGCAGCCACCATTGATCGGCACTCCTCCTGTTACGGTATTCAGGTCGCCTGTGCCGACGGTCACCTCGATCGGCGGTGGCGCTTCTCTGATCTTTCCTCAGGTAGCGAGCGGCGGCGGGTGGTTCACCGAAATCGCCGTCGGCAACACTTCGAGCGGGCCACAGGTAATCCGCATCGATTTTTTTGAAGCCAACGGGGCAAATGTGGCCAGTTTGACAAACATCACCATACCGTCGCACGGTGTGTTCTTCTTCTCCACTGAATCGGCAGGCTCCGGCGTTTTCTGACGCCTGCAAACTTTCATGAATCGCCTGGCGCGCCGTGGGTTGATCTTCATGCTGATTGCGTTGGCAACCGCGACTTTCTCGCGCTACAGGACCAGGGCCGACAAAGCTTTTTTCCGTTCCGTCCGGAACCACAATTTATGCGTTGGTGCTGGATGGAGTTGAAGACCAAATAAAGGTGGGCGATCTGGTCACGGCGATGGTTTCCACTCCTGTCATCATTGGCGGCGAGCACCTGATTCCTGCCGGGACGCACCTGAAAGCGAGACTCGAACGAATCGAGTTTTACCACGCAAAAGCCACAGTCCGGCTGGATTTCACTGTCCTTTTAATCGGTGAGCGGGAGTTCACCATTCAGACACGGCGAGTGCAGGCAAGGGTTCCGCTCCAAACTGACGTTGAGATTCTCAGCGCCATGTTCCGGTCCGCTCTCGCAGTCAGCATTGGAGCCGCCATCGGAGCCGCCCGCTACAGTCGGAAAGCCCGCATGGATGACATCGAATTTGTGAACAAATTTCTGACTCAGGACACTTAGAAGCCGCGCGACAAAGACACATAAACCAGCGTGCGCTCGTTGCTGCGGCCCACTTCGACCCTTGCAGCTATGTTCTTGGAATGCCTGTACTGGATACCACCACCCACTCCCGAGTGCCAGTTGCTCTTACTGAAATCGTTGTTCTTCAGGATTACAGGGTCCGTTTTTGACCGGGCATCACCCCAGACCTGTCCGGTGTCTGCGAATCCGACCAGGTCCACGCCGCGCTGTTCCGTTTTCGCGTATACCGTCTGCCTCAGTTCCGTTGAGAACAGGAGCGAATTGTTGCCGCGAAAGCGGTATGTCCGATAACCGCGGACATATTCGTGTCCGCCGAGCCAGGACAACGCGTAGAAGGGGATCTGGCTGCCGCCTTTGGGATCCTTGAAACTGCCTCTCGCACGCAACGCCAGAGAAGTCTTGTTGCTTCCGAGTGGAATGTAAAGACGCCCATCGAGCTCTGCTTCGTTCCAACCGTAATCGGCAAAGGCGTCGTGGTTCTTCAGGCCGTCTGCAGATGCGATGCGGCCGTACACGTTGGCGCCCCGAGTCAGACCGCTCGAATTGTCACGAGCGTCATACTCGAAGAATGCGCCGTACGACACGATTTTGGCGTTCGAAAGCAGCCCGGGCGCCCAGAGTACTGGTGTCGGTTCCGGCACGGGCGAAAAGATCTCGTCGATGGGGGTATCGTTCTTATCTTTCCCGCGATAGGCTCTGGCATTGGCGATCTGAGCGTACAGACCGGCCTGAATGTGGTCCGTGAAATCGCGGGTAAACGTTCCCTGGTAGCTTCGCTGCTGGAGGGCAAAATTCGTTTCGAGAGTCTGCGGAATTCGCGGGCCGATACCGAAGAAGTTGTCTTCTCTGCGGTAGAGGTAACTGAACCACACATCGGCGGTGTTCCGGCTGTCGAGGATATCGTGGGCGAAAGCCTCCAGATCATATCGCTGATAGAGACGCGTGGTCACAAGCGCAGTGGCTCGCAGCTCCACGTGCCGAATGGCATTGGCAGAAGTAAATTGCACCCCGCCACCGAGCCCTGCTCCCTGCCTGAAGCCGCCAAGGATTCCTCTCATGTATTTCAAATGAAGGTCGATCGCAGAGAGATTCTCACGTACGGGAGCTTCACGGCAGGTCGATTCAAGGCAGGTTCCAATTTGCACATTTCCCACGGGCGGTACATTCGTTCCCTGAGGCGGCGGATTCCCCGTCTGCGCCCAGCACGAGACAATTCCCGACAAGAACAGCGCACCAATCAGCACGGGCTTTGTCACAACAGCCCTCCCTTCTCGTTAACAGCCATCCCCAAAGATATCGGGTTCCACGACCGATTGAATTCGGGTGAACTCCGGGCCTTTCAGTGCGAATCTTCTGAGTTGCTTTGTCAGGATCGAAGAAGACACCGCCGCCGCTTTGTTTCGCATATAATTCGGCAGGACTAC
>QHXD01000672.1:1200-4246 GCA_003223895.1 Acidobacteriota bacterium | reverse complement strand
CAAGATGAATCGGCGAACGTTTCTGGCGGCCAGCATCCTCATTCCCGGCAAGTGGGCATTGGCGCAGGACACCAGAAACCTGCCAATGACCGCAGCCGTGAAGACCGGCGCCGGAAACATTCGCGGACTCGTGCGGTACGCCGTCAACCAATTCTGGGGAGTTCCCTACGGCGGATCGACGGCTGGACCGAACCGTTTCATGCCTCCTGCGAAACCCGTCCCGTGGACAGGCGTCAAGGATTGCTTCCAGGTCAAAGAGCGCGCGCCACAAGACGACAACGGACCGATCTCGGAAGTATGGTCCCTGGACAGAAGAGAGCCGAGAGGCGAAGACTGCCTGAGTATCAATATTTTCACTCCTGGCCTGGGTAATGGCCGGCGGCCCGTCATGGTCTGGCTGCACGGCGGTGGCTTCTCCGGCGGATCCGGTAACTGGATGTTGTATGACGGCACGAACCTGGCGCGCAAAGAAGACGTCGTGGTGGTTGCCGTGAATCACCGGCTGAATCTGTTCGGTTTTTTGTATCTCGCCGATCTTGGCGGCGAAAAATTCGCAAACTCGGGCAATGTGGGGATGCAGGACATCGTCGCCGTGCTTCAGTGGATCAAGGAAAACATTTCAGGATTCGGGGGCGATCCCGGCAATGTCACGGTCTTCGGTCAGTCCGGAGGTGGCGGCAAAACCACCACTCTTATGGCCATGCCTGCGGCGAAGGGACTGTTCCATCGCGCCGTCGCAATGAGCGGCTCGGCTCTCCGCGGAACTCCGCGCTCGACGGCGTCCAGGGCAGCTGAAGAGTTTCTCGCACGAGTTAGACTGAAAGCCAACCAGCTCGATGAGCTCCAGAAGATGCCGTGGGAACAGTTGTACGATGCGTTTGAAAAGAGGCCCGCAATCCAGGGGCTCGCGAACGGACCCGTGGTCGATGGCAAGTCGCTCCCGAGGGATCAATGGACTCCCGACGCCCCAGAATTTTCCGCGACCGTTCCATTGATGCAAGGTTCAGTTGAAACGGAAGACGCGTGGAACGATCCACCGCCACCGCTCGAGATGCCGGAACAGGAAATGTTGGACCGTGTGAAACGGATCGTTCGAAACGACGAAGCGAAAGCGAAGGAACTGATCGCGCTGTACCGTAAGACGCATCCCGGAATCACGAACACTGATGTTTATCTCATCATGAATGCGGACAACACACGCCGTGCGGACGCACAGCTTCTTGGTGAGCTCAAAGTCGCACAGGGCAAGGCTCCGAGTTACCTCTATTACTTTACGTGGCGGTCGCCGGTGCACCATGGCCAGTTGAAGTCCTACCACACGCTGGATATTCCGTTCGCTTTTTATAACATCGATCTCGCCGCGTCCATGACCGGCGCCGGTAATGAACGCTGGGCTCTCGCCCACAAGATCAGCGCCGCTTACGCTGCCTTCGCGCGCACCGGAAATCCGAATCATCCGGATCTGCCGAATTGGCCGGCGTTTAATTTGAACCAGCGTCCGACGATGATCTTCAATAATGAATGCAAAGTCCTGAACGACCCGAACAAGGAAGAGCGATTGGCACTGAAGGCAGTTCGGGAACGGCAGGCGAGTCAGAATGACGATTAATTGAGGTCGGGAATGAAAAGGCTTTTTTGTTTATTGCTCGTGCTCGTCACTCCTCAGTGGGCTGCCGCCCAGGGAACCACGCCATTTCCCGCTGTCACTGTCACAGGCCCGCTCAAGTTAACGACCGCCGTGAAAGATCCGGCGCACGGTTACTCATATAACTCGACACCAGTGGATCTCGCGAAGTATGGATACGTTGAGGAAGAGTTTTTCATCGAAGGCAAGGCGAACAGCTACGACACTCCTGCGGGATTGACAGGTACGGTTAAGGACGCCAACCACCCGTTTAAAACGCGTATGGTAGTGCGCCGCCCGAAATCGGCGTCGAAGTTCAATGGCACGGTTATTGTCGAGTGGTACAACGTCTCGCAAGGCCACGATGGCGAATACGACTGGTTCCAGTCCGCGGAGCACCTCGTTCGCTCGGGTTACGCCTGGGCCGGAGTTTCCACACAGCGCGTCGGCGTGAACTCGTTAAAGGAATGGAGTCCGGCCCGGTACAGCACGCTCGACGTCACCGATGGCGGAAAGATCAACGACGATTCCCTCTCCTACGACACCTTCACGGCCGCTGCCGTGGCGCTCCGCGCCACGGCGAACATCGACGTGATGGGTGGGCTCAAAGCGCAGCGCCTGATTGCGATTGGACACTCGCAGTCGGCGGGACGTCTCTACACGTACTTCCACTCGGTCCATCCGCTGATCCCGAAAGTGTATGATGCCGTCGTGCTGCACGGCGGTGGCGGAAAAGTGAGCGAGACTCTGAATGTGAAAGTGTTCAAGCTCCTCAATGAGACCGACGTGACAGGTCAGGCGAATAACCGGCAGGCCGATTCGGACAAATATCGCCAGTGGGAAGTCGCGGGCACGTCGCATCTCGATGCGAAATTCTCGAGGATGATGGCAGGACTGGGACTGCGCGTGTCCGGGATGGAGCCGGTCGACGGATCGCCTGCGATCGCTGGACCGACCATCAGCGGCGGCGCCGGTAATGGCGCCTCCGGAAACGGCGATGGCGTCGGCGGGACGAACGCCTGCAAGAACACGCCGTTCAGCCGAATTCCGCAGCACTACGTGCAGAACGCCTTGCTCGATGATTTATCGAAGTGGGTCAAAGATGGGACGCCTCCGCCGACGGCTCCCAACATCGAACTGAAGCAGCTGCCACCGCTGCCTCCGTCCGCGGACCAGGGCCGAGGGGGAAGAGGTGGTCCTCAGGGTCCGCGCTGGGAAGTCGTGCATGACCAGAACGGCAACGCTCTCGGTGGCATCCAGCTCGCGCAGCATGCCGTGCCGACGGCCACCAACACCGGACAGAATGAAGGGGGAGGAGGCGGCGGAGAGAGGAATTGCAATCTGATGGGTTCCTATTTTTCGTGGGATGACGCGAAGCTGGCCCAGATGTATCCGACGCATGCGGCATATGTGGCCAAAGTG
>QHXD01000672.1:0-1194 GCA_003223895.1 Acidobacteriota bacterium | reverse complement strand
ACCTGAAGGCCGGTTACATCGTGAAGGCCGATGCCGAAGCGACGATCGCGGAAGCCGAGCGGTCGAACATTGGAAAGCCCAAGTCACCACGAAGCAATTAAGGTAGTAACCATTAACCTGTAGCGGCGGTCTGTGACCGCCGTATTCCCGGCGCTCATAGAGCGCCGCTACAGACTTTCGAAAAGGAGGAAGAGCATGAGGCGTAACTTGTACGTGGGTGCGGTCTTTCTCACACTCATCGTTGCGCTCTGGGTCTCGAGCAATCTGGTCGAAAAAACGGCGACCCTGCAAGGAGCCACCGTTATGGCGCCGCGGTTTGAAGTGGATCCCTTGTGGCCGCAGCCGCTGCCCAATCACTGGCTCATGGGCCAGACCATCGGAGTATCCGTCGATGCGCAGGATCACGTCTGGGTCATTCACCGAGCGGGCTCGCTCGAACCCGGTGAACAACACGCCACAACCAATCCGCCGACCGCCATGTGCTGCGCTCCCGCGCCGCCTATCCTCCAATTCGATCAGGCAGGAAACCCGGTCGGACATTGGGGCGGAAAGGGAGAAGGCTACGATTGGCCCGAATCCAATCACGGAGTCACGGTCGATTACAAAGGCAATGTCTGGATCGGCGGAAACGGCCGAGGCCAGCCGCCGGGCGCTCGAGGCACACGAGGTGCGCCACGCGGCGAGCAGGTGTTGAATGAAAATCAAACGGGCGGCGTTCAGGGTTACTTCAACGACGCCATGATTCTGAAGTTCACGCAGGCCGGAAAGTTCCTGATGCAGATCGGCAAGCCCGGCCAGAGCAAAGGCAGCAACGACGTCGAAAACCTCAGGCTGCCGGCGAAGACATTCGTCGACAAGATGACGAATGAAGTCTACGTGGCCGACGGTTACGGCAATCATCGCGTGATCGTTTACGACGCGGACACCGGCAAATACAAACGGCATTGGGGCGCCTACGGCAAGAGACCCGAAGACGTCGACCTGGGCCGATATGATCCCAATGCGCCTCCGCCGCCGCAGTTCCGCAATCCCGTGCACTGCGTCGAAATGTCGGTGGATCGCATGCTTTATGTCTGCGATCGCGTGAACGACCGTGTTCAGGTGTTCAAGCCCGATGGGACGTTTGTGAAGGAAGCGTTCTTCAATAAACAGACACTCGGCTCCGGTTCGGCGTGGGACATCGCCTTCTCGAAA
>QHXD01000671.1 GCA_003223895.1 Acidobacteriota bacterium | reverse complement strand
CTCATATTCCACGTGCGCGGTCGCGATCGTGATCCCTCGCGCCTTCTCTTCCGGCGCGTTGTCGATCGAGTCAAACGACCGATACTTCACCTTCGGGTTGTTCTTCGCCAAAACCTTCGTGATGCACGCCGTCAGTGTCGTCTTCCCGTGGTCGATGTGTCCGATCGTCCCCACATTCACATGCGGCTTGTTTCTGTCGAACTTCTCTTTCGCCATGACGTAACGTTCTCCGGATTGGGCTTTCTCTGAGGAGCGGGAGACGGGATTCGAACCCGCGACCAACGGCTTGGAAGGCCGTGACTCTAGCCACTGAGTTACTCCCGCTTATCCTGGAGCCCACGACCAGGATTGAACTGGTGACCTCGTCCTTACCAAGGACGCGCTCTACCAACTGAGCTACGTGGGCCGCTAGTCCAATGGACAGGGGAGGATTCGAACCTCCGTAGCCCGCAAGGAGCGGCAGATTTACAGTCTGCTGCCATTAACCGCTCGGCCACCTGTCCGCGCCTCATGAGCTGGCGAAGGGACTTGAACCCCCGACCTGCTGATTACAAGTCAGCTGCTCTACCAACTGAGCTACGCCAGCATCGACAAATTTATGATTGTAGCATATGTACTTAGCGCGTCAATACGAGCGGCATAAAAATTGCGTTAAGTCAACTGCCGTTGCCGGACAACTTCGTACAAAACCACTCCGGCAGCCACTGATATATTCAACGACTCGATTTTGCCCAGCATCGGAAGCCGGAGCAGCACGTCGCAGTGTTCGCGCACGAGCCGGCGGAGCCCCCGATGTTCACCGCCGAGAACCAGGGCGACGGGCCCCGTGTAATCAAAACTCGTCCAGTTCTGGGTTCCCGCGGGATCTATGCCGACAACCCATAAGCCTCGCTCTTTCAGTTCGTCGATGGCCGAAGCCACGTTCTTGACGCGGACAATCGGTAAGTGAGCGGAGGCGCCGGCCGATGCCTTGACGACGGTGGCACTCAGCGGCGCCGAGTGTCTTTCCGGAACGACAACTCCCGAAGCCTTACACGCTTCCGCAGTTCGAATTACGGCGCCGAGATTGTGTGGATCCTCGACACCATCCAAAACAACAACGAGCGGCTTCTCCTCTTTTAACAAAACTTCGAAGTCTGCATACGAAACTTCACCAGAGATAGCGACAACTCCCTGATGAACCTCGCCTTGAGCCATGCGGTCGAGGATAGACCGTTCCTCCTTGCGAACAGGCACGCCGCGTTCGCGCGCGAGATCGAGAAGTTCTTTCACCTTTCCTGAATGTGTTTCGCGTGCGATGTGAATTCGCTCGATGGGCTGGCGGCGCGAAGCCAACGCCTCATAAACGGCGTGCACACCACAAATTCGATTATCCATTTCTTACCGCCGCGCCATAGCGCGCCAGGAAGGCTTTCACACGGTCTTTGCAGCTGAGAACTCCATGAATACCCAGACGCGCCGCCATTTCGATAAGCGGAATCAACTTGTCGAGCTCCGGCCCGGAAGACTTCGCCGTCAGCGCCGCGCGCAAGGGATGAAACAGTTGTTTGCCTTTGCGTTTGGTCGCTTCTTTCAAACTGCCGACCATAACGCGGTAATCCTCGAAAGTAAGCTGATCTTTGGGCTCCAACTGATCGGCAAAGCGCCGGATCAAATCAATCGCGCCCGGATCGTCCAGCGTGTCGCGGATATCGGACGCATTGTCGAGCGGAAATGCGAGCACGTTTTCCAGCGCCGCCGGCACCTGGCTGACGATATCGACACTCGCCAGGACCGTATCCATCACAGTCGAGACCCAACGGTCACGGTCAGACGCCGGCATCCAGCCGGCCTTTTCCAATTCTTGTGCGACAAGCCGGGGCACGTCCGGATTCGATTTCAAATAGTGCCGGTTGATGAAACTCAGCTTGTTCACATCGAAGACAGCCGGACTCTTATTGACTCGATCCAAACGGAATTGCTTTACCAGATCCATCGGCGGAATCACTTCGCTGCCGTCGCTCGTTGGGGACCAGCCGAGCAGCGCGATGTAGTTCATCAGCGCTTCCGGCAAATAGCCCGCCTCGCGGAAATGCGCGATGGCCGTTGCCCCGTGACGCTTGCTGAGGCGCGTGTGATCAGGACCGAGAATCGTAGACAGATGCGCAAACTCGGGCAGCGGGCGGTCCAGGGCTTCATAAATCAGAACCTGTTTCGGCGTGTTCGAAAGATGGTCGTCACCGCGTATCACGTGCGTGATGTCCATCAGTGCGTCATCGATCACGACGGCATAGTTGTATGTAGGCCAGCCGTCGGAGCGCAGCAGAATAGGATCGCTGATCACGTCGCTCGAAAATTCCATCGCTCCGTGAACGATGTCGTGGAATCGAATCGTCCCTTCTCGCACTTTGAGGCGAACCACGGCCGGCTCTTTCGCATTCAGCCGCGCCTGGACAACATCGTTGGGCAATTCACGGCAGGTCCCCGGATACTTCCAATTGAGATTTTCCGCCTTGGCTTGTTCGGCCTGAAGGTCCAACTGCTCTTCGGAACAAAAGCACCAGAATGCGTGGCCGGACTGGATCAGACGCAGAGCGTAATCCTTATATATGCCGAACCGTTCGGATTGTCGATAGGGGCCGTACGAACCGCCCACATCCGGCCCTTCGTCCCAATCGATTCCCAACCACCGAAGGTCCTGATAGATCGACTCTTCGGACTCACGCCGGGAGCGCTCCTGGTCAGTGTCTTCAATGCGAAGGATGTAGGCGCCGGTGTTTTGCCTTGCGAAGAACCACGCGAACAGACCCGTCCGCGCGTTGCCAACATGCAGGAGTCCAGTGGGGCTCGGTGCGAATCGTACTCTGGTCATGAGAAGTTGGAAGCCGGAAGCCAGAAGCCA
>QHXD01000670.1 GCA_003223895.1 Acidobacteriota bacterium | reverse complement strand
CGAATTTTGGGAGACGCCGGCCGAATACAAAGTTGAGCCGGCGTTCGTCTTCGCAACATGGGACGGTTCAACGAGACCGTCCCATGTCACCAACGTTTCACCTATGTCTTGCGTGCAGGATTCACTCAGTAGAGCGCCGCTTTGTGCACGATATACGGCCGAGCTGTCAGGCGAGCTGTGCATCACATTACGGACCGGTTTTACTTTCGCAATGTCACCGGCTGCTCAAGCCGAATCCTCCTCATCGAGGCGACTTTATTGCGATAGACCAACCGACAATCCATATGCTGCACTAATGTGAGCATGATAGGATTCTTTTCCGGTTCGATTCCGGAAAAGAAGACGTGCTGGATTGCTATGGATGTCTCGGAGGTTTTTATTGAACGTCCGGTGATGACCATTCTGGTCATGGCAGCGTTCTTATGTGCCGTGACGCCGACCTCTGGTTGACATACCGGATCGACGGCGACAGACAGCGATAGTGTTTTGCATCTGCCGGCCTCCGACGGCGTTCACATACTTGTTTCACCCCACTTTAAATTCCCTTATCAAACTGTCCGCATGTCAATCACCCATTCGACATTCGTGGCCGAAGCGACGAAAACTAATCTCAGTGCCTGGTAAACCGATTTCACGTAGAAGTGACCTTAATAGGCCGGCCGCACCCGGCGGCTGGGCACGAGCCGCCTACGGCGATGTTCTCCTCCGATCTTTTCACTCGCTTTCCTGGCTCTGTTTCGCAAGTCGCGTTCACGCATGCCCGTCAAGGCCGTATCGATCGTGACATTGGGTGCTGGAGCCACAGCTTAAAATTACTATCTCCAATGCAGGGCCAGCGATAGAATGTGCGATTCCCACGACGAACCCGTCGAGGAAAGCGCCGCAACCTGATAGTCCCGGAGGGAACATGAAAGACCTACCTCTTACTCGGTCGGCCTCATTCGATCGAGCCGGCGATACCACGCGGTCCGGGCTCTCGCGACGCGAATTGCTTGTTGGCGCGTCGGCTCTCGGCGGCATGGCGCTCGCGTCCACCGCGTCGGCGCAGCGAGCAATCACGACGCCGCCGCCTTACGACAAGCTGCCGCCTTATGGCAGAAATACGCTCCCCGCCGGACTCCGGCCGCGTCTCGTGCCGAACGTCAATGGCCTGACAGTGAACATGCTCGAGGCAGGGACACAGGGCCGGCCCTTGGTGCTGCTGCTTCACGGTTTTCCGAACCTGGGTTATAGCTGGCGCAAGGTAATGCCGGCTTTCGCCGTCGCCGGCTACTACGTGATTGCCCCGGACTGCCGTGGCTTTGGCCGCACGGTTGGCTGGGACAAATCCTGGGATGCAGACCCTACGCCATTCCTCATGCTGAACATGGTGCGGGATCAAATTGCGCTGGTCTATGCGCTCGGCTATCGAAACACCGAAATGGTCGTTGGCCATGACCAGGGCCAGCTATTGGCCACCTACGCCGCGATCATTCGGCCCGACCTGTTTCCGCGTCTGACAACGGTCTCCTCGGCTGGCGGAGCACCGCCGTCATTCCCGCTCTCCGGCGAGGAAAGAAAACCCGCCTATACCAACACCGAACTCGATGCGGAGTACGCCAAGCTCAATCCGCCTCGCAGAGGCTATCAGGATTACTGGGCGAGCAAACAAGCAGATGAGGACATGAAACATGTGCCTCAGGGCATGAGCGATTTTTTTCGCGCCTTCTATTACATGAAGGGCGGCGAATTTCCAGGGAACCAGAACTTGACGCCTTTGAAGCCCATGCCGACCGCCAAAGCGGCGGCCGAAGAGAACGCGAGGATGCCGGAGTATTACGTGATGAGAAGGGACAGGAGTATGCCAGCTACCATGGCTGCGTACATGCCGTCCCGGGAGTACATCGCGAACTGCAAGTGGTTCACCCAGACCGAATGCGATGTTTACGGGCAGGAGTATTCCGCCTCCGGGTGGACCGGCGCGCTGCATGAATATCGACACCGCCGTAACAACGCCTTTCCGGCGACGCTCGCCGAGCAATTGACCTTCTCGGGCCGTACCATTGATGTTCCCGCGCAGTTCATTGCCGGAAAACAGGATTGGGGTGCCAATCGCATCCGCGGCGGCCCGATGGGAGCGGGGCAGACCGGCTTTAAGAATTTCAAAGGCGTGCGGTTGGTGGATGGCGCCGGTCACTGGCCTCATGAGGAGCAGCCGGAGATTGTGAGCCAACACTTGATCAACTTCCTGAAATCCACGTAGCAAGGTCCGACCATACACAAGCGGAAGCGGCAGATGGTGAGCGTCGGGAGATCCTGAGAAAAGGTAAGTGGCAGCATCTGCGGCACAATCGTCTGCTCGGCTTTGCGCAGAGTTGCGGCTTCAACAAGTACGACGTTGTGTTGTTCGGGAGTTGGATCGAAGAAATCGCGCGGCATTCGTTTACGCCCGTCGGCAATGTGGCTGAAAGTCCGGCCCGGGCGCAGTGAGCTTCGCGCACTTGTGAGTTCCTCGCACACGGTCGGACAGCGTTTCGCGAAGGTTGCCGGGAGGCATGCGGATTCTGTGGTTCCCAAAAACCTCATCGACGTTTCAATTCTTGAAGTTGCCGCCTTCCGTTGCTAGCCTTCTCGCGCCATGTTTAGCTTAATATCGATGATGCTCCGGTCGCTTTTCTTACTTCAAACTGATGCGGCAATGAGGGCCGAGATCATCGCACTGCGCCATCAAGTGCTCGTGTTGCAAAGAACTCTGAAGACCAAGCGCCTTATGCTGAGCCCGGCAGATCGGTGGCTTTGGGTTTGCCTGTCTCGAATTTGGTCGGGTTGGCGCTCCGCCCTGATCATCGTCAAACGAGAAACGGTCGTGAGTTGGCATCGGAAAGCGTTCCGTTCGTATTGGACCTGGAAGATTCGCCATGGTCAACCTGGCCGACCTCGAGTCCCGAAGGAGACTCGTGATCTGATCCGAATCATGAGCCAGATGAACGTGCTTTGGGGAGCGCCTCGAATCCATAGCTAGCTTCAAAAACTCGGTATCCATGTTTCAGAAGCCACCGTCGCGAAGTACATGATCCACCATCCCAAACCGCCATCGCCGAGCGTATGTCGAACGAGTGATTGGATCGATTCGGCGAGAATGTTTAGATCACGTGATTGTCTTCGATGAAAACTCGTTGCGTCGCGCGCTGCGCGTCTACATCGGCTATTACCACAGAAGCCGTTTGCACTTGTCGCTAGACAAAGATTCGCCCGATTCTCGACCGGTGCAATCGGTCGGCGCAGTCATCGGCGTGCCGGAAGTCGGCGGTTTGCACCATCGGTATGAGCGGCGCGCTGCCTAAATCGGAATTTGATTTTTGTTCGAACAAGCGGGCGAATAGAAATCTTGTCGAACGCGCAGTCGGAGAGCTGTGCTGACAGCGTAAACGGAGAAGGAACCACGAAGTTCGGCCGATAGATCCTATCGAGCCTTCCGCCGAAATCGCAAAGCAACAGTTTGAATTCATCTCGATGGCCGACAGTACTCTCGGCGACATTATTGGTAGGGACAGTCAAATGAGTGAATGACATAGCTGGACTTCGGTCTTGCCAATGCATTGGACCCCGAGCCCGAGTTGGCGAACACGACGAACTCACCGACCCTGAGCCGGCTTACGACAAACGCTGGAGTGATTCTGGGCACTGCCGGATACATGGCCCCTGAGCAGGCGAATGGCAGAACTGCGGACAAGCGCAGCGACAGTGACTCTGTTCGGTCGTTTCGACTTGAACAAATCATAGAATTCTTCGATTGGTCGCATTTCAGATCGTGGAATCTCATTACTTTGGAGTCAGCTTAGGCCGCGAAGCTCAGAACACATTCGCGGGCGGCCGGGAGGTCGCGATTTCCACCTCCAAAACAGGCGGAATCCCTTACGGTGCCAACGAGTCAGCGTATCGGGCTTGGTGATCGTGAGTGCGTTACGCCAGTCGAAGAATCTGGAGAGATGGGCGAGCGTAAACCGGGTGGAGTCGGCACAACGCCGCGGCCTGACGTTGCGCTCGATATAGAGGCTGAGTTGTTTACGCAGAAAGAGGTTTTCGGCGGCGATGGCGACGGTCGGGCGAAGCAAAAGATGCACGAACTTCAGTATGTCGGCCGACAGGGCAAGGGCGGTACGAATGATTGGGAAAAGCGTTGCGAACCCGAGCACGATTGCCGACATGCATTGATTCTAAGCAAACCGATGACTAAATCCACGTCTCGCAGGAGGAA
>QHXD01000085.1 GCA_003223895.1 Acidobacteriota bacterium | reverse complement strand
GCAACGAACAGAATCTCGTGCGGATGGAGGGTCTCTCTGATCTCGCGCAGTTCCTTCATCAGCGCTTCGTCGATATGGAGGCGGCCCGCGGTGTCCACGACCACAACGTCGTGCGCCGTGTTGCGTGCCTCTCGCATGGCGCCCTGGCAGAGTTCCAGCGGCTTGTCGTTCGGGTTGCCTTCCCACAGCTTTGCGCCGATATCTTTCGCGATCACCTTCAACTGATCCCGCGCTGCCGGCCGGTACACGTCTACCGAAACGAGGATCGGGCGATGACCGTTCTTCTCCAGCCATTTCGCGAGCTTGCCTGACGATGTGGTCTTACCGGAACCCTGAAGCCCAACCAGCATGATGACTGTTGGCGGCTGTGAGGAAAAATTGATGCGAACATGCTCCCCGCCGAGCATCTCGACCAACTCGTCTCGAACGATCTTTATAACCTGCTGGCCAGGACTGAGGGCCTGCATGACCTCCTGCCCCAGCGCCTTCGACTTCACAGCCTCGGTGGACTGCTTCACGACTTTAAAGTTGACGTCCGCTTCCAGCAGAGCCAGCCGTATTTCCTTGAGGGCTTCATCGAGGTGCTGTTCTGTGAGCCGGCCCTCACCACGAAGGTTCTTGAATACGCGTTGTAGTTTCTCCGATAACGTTTCGAACATATTTCCTGAGTATACCGGGAACGCGGGCTAAAGCCCGCGACTACATTTGGAAACCCTCATTCCCCAATGTAGTCGCGGGCTTTAGCCCGCGTTCTATCGTTTGTGGATTCTCTCGATCGATCGCGCTTTGCCAGTGGCTGAATCCACGTCAACGAAGACGGCATTGAGCCTGGCATCCAGTGAAGCGGCTTCAAACTTATCCGGAATGGAAGTGAGAAATCGGCGGATCACTTCTTCCTTTATGACACCGATCACGGAATGGAACGGACCGGCCATTCCGACGTCGGTCAGGAAAGCAGTCCCGCCGGGAAGAATGGTCTCATCGGCCGTGGGGATGTGGGTGTGGGTTCCGACCACAGCGGATACACGGCCATCGAGGTACCAACCCATCGCAACCTTCTCCGACGTGGCTTCCCCGTGCATGTCGACGAAAATGACTTTGATGTGGTTCGGAATTTTCGCCAGTTCCGCGTCCGCGACTCGAAATGGATCGTCCGTGGGCGGCATAAAGACACGGCCCTGGAGATTGAGCACTGCGGCCTCTTCCCCGGATCTCGTCTTGAGAATCGTCAGACCACGCCCCGGATTGTCCTCCGGGTAGTTTGCCGGCCGCAGGAGCCGCGAATTCGTACTGAGGTAAGGCATGATCTCTTTTTTGTCCCAGATGTGGTTTCCGGAAGTCAGGACATCAATTCCCCAATCGAAGAATTCGTCTGCGATCTTCGGTGTGACACCGAAGCCGGCAGCCGCATTCTCGCAATTGAGAATCGTCAGGTCGACGGCCAGCGTTTCCTGCAGTTCTTTTAGATATTGGTGAACGATAGAGCGGCCCGCCTTCCCGACCGTATCGCCGATAAAAAGAATTTTCATGGCCGAAAAGAAAAAACCCCGCAACAGGCGTGTGGCTCACCTATTTGAACCTGTTCACACAGGTGGGCGTCCTGATCCGCGCTTTAGGGGACCTCGGGACCCCGAAAAGGGGTAAGGCCCGCACACCGCACAGAAAGTCGGACTCCCTATCAAATAAGTGTTGGTTCAAATTTAGTTGATACCATCACGCTCTTTGCAGGGCGGAGTCGATGATAGCACGATTCACTTCTTTAATACCTGATCAAGCGCACGAGACCACTCATCTGTTTTTTGTTCACATTTGAGCTTGAGTTCCCGGTAATCCTGTGCCAGATGCAGAGCGGTAAGGATGGCCACCTTGAGGGAATCCGCCGTATTTGCGCCGGCGGCAATTTCACGCATGCGCGTGTCCACGTCCTCAGCCAGTTCGCGAACCTCAGCTTCGTCGAGTGGTGTCTTGAGAACGATCGTGTATTTCTGGTCGTAGATTTCGACGTCGATCGTCTTTATTTTTGCTTTAGACAAAACTTTCCTCGCCGAGTTCCGACAGCATTGCAACCAAAGACTCGACCTTATTCTTCACCACATCCCGCTCGCGTCTCAAGTGTTCCAGTTCGCGCTCGAGGCGCGCAACCTGGCTGCGGGCTTCGAACATCTCTTTTTCCGCGATTTGCTTTTCCCGCCGCGTCCTCTTGACGAGCTCGATTGTTTGCATGATTCGGCCTTCGAGTGCCGAGAATTTGTCCTGAGCAGTGGCCATGCTATTTCCTCAATTGCGCTCCAACGCGCTGCTCCAACAACGTTAAAATTCGCCGATCGAATTGCTCGACTTCTTCATCGGTCAGCGTGCGTTCAGACGATTGGTAAATAAGCGAAATGGCAAGACTGTATTTCGACTCCGGGAATGGGCCGCTTTCGAGTCGGTCGAACGGCTCCACGCGAATCAGGTTTGGAATTTCCGCCGCCGCCACACTGGCGCGAACGTCTTCGTATCGGGTTCCCTTGTCGAGCAGCAGCGAAAGATCGCGCCGGATCCAGGGGAAGCGCGGAATCGGTTCGACCGAATGCCGCATTCCCGAGCGGAGAAGCATTTCCGCATCCAGCTCGGCGAGATAGATCCGCTGGTGCTTGAACTGGACATACTCCGGATGCAATTCACCAAGAACGGCAACGTCGCCCCACCGGAGCGACCGGCCCGGGTGATAGTATACCGGCGGAGCCTTGTGATCCATCGTCAGGCTCACGTCAAAAGTTCCAAGGATTTCCTCGACATCGCCCTTGAGATCGTAAAAATCGAAATCACGCTCGGCCTCGTGCACGCTCTTCGTGCGCAAGTTGCCCGTCGCGGCAAGGATCAGCGAGCGGCTCTCTGAGCCGTTTCGATAAACCTTGCCGAGCTCGTAAAGCTGAAGATCGCGGAGGCCGCGATTAAGGTTCCACTCGATTGTCCTGAGCATGCTCGGTATGAGGGATGTTCTCAAAATCGACTCGTCTTCGGCTATCGGATTCAGTAGCCTGACCGGTTCGGTTTCGGGCCTGAACTTTCGCTCTGTGGCCTCATCGCTGAACGCCATGGTAATGACTTCGGAATAACCGGTTGATGCGAGCCGGTTTCGGAGGAGGCGTTCTTCGCGTTCCAGGGGAAGGCCGGAGCCGTGCCCCGACCACAAGGGCAGCGTAGCCGGGAATTTGTCGAAGCCATGATGACGCGCGATCTCCTCGAGCAGGTCCTCTTCGCCTCTTATGTCCACGCGATGACTCGGCACTTCGACCGACCACCCGTCGCTTGTCTTGCTCGTTTTGAAGCCCAGCCGCTCGAAGATGCGTTCGACAATGGCGTCGTCAACAGGCGCACCCAAAAATGTCCCGATGTCGATCACATCACGATAGATCTTGCCGTCCGCAAGTTCACCTATGAGTGCGGCCGTCCGGTCGCAGGCGAAACGCGCCATTTCTATATCAGCGCCACGCTCGAACCGATATGAAGCTTCCGTGGACAGGCCGATCGCCCGCGAGGTTTTGCGAATCGAAAGTGGGTTGAAGTTGGCGCTTTCGAGGAGAACGTTCTTCGTTGTCGGCGAGATCTCGGTCGCGGCGCCTCCCATGACACCAGCGATCGCCACTGCTCGGTTTTTGTCGGCAATAAGAAGCACAGACGGATTCAGTTGTCTTTCGACGCCATCAAGGGTGGTCATTTTCTCATCGACATCCGCGCGTCTGACGATGATTTGGCGGCCGTGAAGTGTGTCCGCGTCGAAGGCGTGAAGCGGTTGGCCAAGCTCGAGCATCACGTAATTCGTGATGTCCGCCACGTTGTTGATTGATCGAACTCCCAGGGACTCCAGCCGCGTCTTCAGCCAGGGCGGTGACGGACCGATCCTCACACCTTCGATGTAGCGGGCGCAATAACGCCCGCACAGATCCGGGTCGGCAATCGAAACTGAGAATACGTCGCCCGCCCGCGTCTCCGCCCCGCGCAACTCGAACTTCGGCGGCCGTAGCCGAGACCCGTAGATTGCGCCCGCTTCCCGGCCTACACCTATGTGACTGAGACAATCCGGCCGATTGGTCGCCACATCCAGCTCGTAGACAAAGTCGCTGCCGATCGTTTCGAGCGCGTCAACGGCAAGTCCCACGCTGGTGAACCGCGTACCGAGCTCCTGCGGGTTCTCGCCGATATCCACGAATTCTTTAAGCCAGTTGTAACTGATCTTCATCCGGTTTTAACGTGGGCTAAAGCCCACGACTACATTGGGGAATGCCCGTTTCCAAATGTAGTCGCGGGCTCTAGCCCGCGTTCACTTCAAAACTGCTGCAGAAACCTCATATCGTTCTGGAAGAACAGCTGAAGGTCGTTGATGTCATACTTCAGCATCGCGTAACGATCGATACCTCCGCCGAACGCAAAGCCGGTATATTTCTCGGCATCGTAGTTGACGAACCCGTAAAGGTTCGGGTGCACCATTCCGGAACCCATCACCTCGATCCAGCCGGTGCCTTTGCAAACGCGGCAACCAGGTCCACCGCAGAATCCGCAGCTAACGTCGACTTCAGCGCCCGGTTCCACGAACGGGAAAAAACTTGGACGCAGGCGCGTCCGGGTTTTTTCACCGAAAAACAGTTTGTGAAAGCGTTCGAGCGTTCCCTTGAGGTCGCCGAAAGTAATGCCCTGATCCACGACCAGGCACTCCACCTGGTGAAACATAGGCGAATGTGTCGGGTCGAACTGGTCCCGGCGGAAGACACGGCCCGGACAAATGATGCGAACGGGCGGCTGAATCTTCTCCATTGTCCGGACCTGTACGGGTGACGTATGCGTCCGCAAAAGCGTCTGCTCGCTGATGTAGAAAGTGTCGCGCGGATCACGTGCGGGATGGCCAGCCGGGATGTTGAGTGCATCGAAGTTGTAGTACGTGCTTTCGACTTCCGGACCGTCTTCGACGGTGTAGCCCATCGAGATGAAAATGTCTTCGATTTCCTTGCGGACAATCGTCAGCGGATGGCGATGTCCGATGCGTTTACGGTTTCCCGGAAGGGTGACATCGATGGCTTCACCTTCGAGCGAGCTGTGTTGCTCACGCTCGACAATCGCCGTTTGCAGTGTCTCCAGTGACGCTTCGATTTTCGCTTTGACTTTGTTCGCGGCCTGGCCGAACTCGGCACGCTGCTCCCTGGGCAGTTGACCCAGGTTTTGAAGTTGCAGGGTGAGAAGTCCGGACTTGCGGGAGAGATAGCGGGTCCGGATGTCTTCTAACGATTTGCGATCGACGACAGACGCGCGTTCACGATCGAACTGCTGCTCGATTGCTCGAAGCTTGTCGATCCCGTCGTTTGAAGACATCCCGTAAATCCCATGATGTTATGAGGCGTGTTAACTCGCCTTTTTTACTGTGCCCTTTGCTGTTTCCGCCAGGCGACTGAAGGCCGCCGGATCCTGCAGAGCAATATCGGCCAAAACCTTTCGGTCCATCTCGACACCCGCCTGCTTCAGCCCGGATATGAACTGATTGTAGTTCAACCCATTCTGCCGGGCGGCCGCACCGATACGGACAATCCACAGCCGGCGGAAGTCGCGCTTCCGAACTTTTCGATCGCGGTAAGCGTAGCCGAGAGCCTTTTCGACCGATTCTTTAGCAAATTTGTACAGCTTGCTCTTGTTGAGGTAGTAACCCTTCGCAAGGCTGAGAAGTTTCTTGCGGCGGTTATGCCGCTTTGTTCCGCGTTTGACTCGAGGCACTGTAAAGCTCCTTTATGCGTAGGGCAACATGCGGCGGATCTTCGGCGTGTCCGCGGCGGATGCGATGACGGACTTGCTGAGCTTTCTTTTCCGTCCCGCCGCCTTCTTCGTCAGGATATGACGTGCGAATGAATGGTGACGCTTGACCTTACCTGTCGCCGTGATCTTGAATCGCTTGGCCGCGCCTTTATGCGTTTTTAGTTTCATGTGGTTTTTCTACTTTTTCTGACTTTGGTTTTGCCGTTCCCGCCCCGGCCTTGGGAGCAAATATTGCGATCAGATTTGGTCCTTCCATCTTTGGCCGCGCTTCCACAGCGCCAATTTCCGCCAGCTCTTCGACCAGTCGATCCAGAAGCGCCCTGCCGATGGCTTGATGGACGATTTCGCGTCCCCTGAAAAATACAGTTGCCTTAACCTTGTCGCCTTGTTTCAGAAATCGGATGATGTGATTTTTTTTGAAATCGTAATCGTGATCATCCGTGTTAGGCCGAAACTTTACCTCCTTGACGACAATATTCTTCTGGTGCTTCTTGGCTTCGTGAAGTTTCTTGTTCAGCTGGTAAAGATACTTTCCGTAGTCCATGATCCTGCAAACCGGTGGTGTTGCAGTCGGCGCTACCTCTACCAGGTCCAGGCCCCGCTCTTCAGCAATCTTTAATGCCTGCTGCGGTGCCATGATTCCGAGCTGCTCATTCTGGTCGTCGATTACTCGAACTTCTTTCGCTCGGATGCGATGGTTAACCCTTATGTTTTTATCGATGGCTTAGCCTCCGAAATAATCCGCCCTGGGACAAACGCTAACCATAACAAAACAGCTAAGGTCTTTCAATCAAAGCGCAGGGTTACCATGGGAATTTCACTGTAGCGGCGGTCTATCGCCGCCGGCGATCCAGTGAAATTCTCCTGTTGTCCTCGGTTGGATCTAAACGTGCCCATAAAACAGTATGAACTTGTACAGCCGACTGTCTCAATACCATTCCAACAGCCGTCCGAGCTTCGTTTTGTTCACAGAACTCATAGCTTTTGTCGGCAGTATGGCCACGATGGTGGGATTTGCCTACCTCCGTGAGCTACTCCGTTGACCATCTTGCCGGAACCCTTCGGTTAGGTTACTCTATCTGATATGCGATATGCGCTGGTGAATACGTCGTTCGATCTCCGGACTGCAGTCACTGGTGCGTTCATCGGATTCCGCTTTAAACGACAACTCCTTTCCCTCGAAAAGAACCAACCACTTTTCACATAAATCCCTCTCCATTTGAGAGAGGGTGCAGTAAAGCCGGGGTGAGAGTCACATTCGATTAAACTACCACTATGCCTAAAAACGAAAAACTCGATACGAAACGTCATTCGCTGGCGCATGTCATGGCTGCCAGCATTCAGGAATTGTTTCCGGAAGCCAAGTTTGGCGTCGGTCCGGTCATTGAGGATGGTTTCTATTACGACGTCTATGTCAACCGTCCGATGACGCCCGAGGACCTGCAGGCGATCGAAAAGCGCATGCGTGAGAAAGTGAAGCAGAACCTTCGCTTCGAACGCTCCGAGATGCCGACAGACGCAGCCATCACAATGTTCGAGTTGTTCTCCCAAAGCTTCAAAGTCGAGTTGCTTCAGGACCTCAAAACTCGCGGAACCACGGCAGTCGCTGATCTGGACGACGCAAACCTTGTCGGCGGCAGTGTAAGCGAGGTCAGCGTTTACAGGACCGGAGAATTTACGGATTTGTGCCGCGGTCCTCACGTGACCAGTACCAGCGAAATCGATCCCGAGAGTTTCCGGCTGACGCGGGTATCGGGCGCCTACTGGCGCGGCAACCAGGCCCGCGAGCAGATGCAACGCGTGTATGGCGTCGCTTTCGACACGAAGAAGGAGCTGGAAGATTATTTCGTCCGTCTGGAGGAGGCCAGGAAACGCGATCACCGTAAACTGGGCCGAGAGCTGGGTCTGTTTACTTTCCATCAGTGGGCGCCGGGCGCGGCGTTCTGGCTGGCCAAGGGAACGACTCTTTACAACACGCTCGCCAACTATATGCGTGAGATCCTCTTCCCGGCCGGCTACGTGGAGGTGAAGACGCCGCTCATCTACAACAAAGCGCTATGGGAACGATCGGGGCACTGGAAGCACTATAAGGAAAACATGTTCCTCATCGAATCAGAGGGCGAGACGATGAGCATGAAACCGATGAACTGTCCGGGCCACTTCCTTGCGTATGCCAGCGAAGTGCGCAGCTACCGGGATCTGCCGATCCGTTTTCACGAGCAGACGCCTTTGCACCGGAACGAAGCATCAGGCGTGCTTTCGGGGCTTACGCGCGTTCGACAGTTCTCCCAGGATGATGCCCACTGCTTCCTGATGCAGGAGCAGATCGGCGAGGAGATTGAACGCTTGATTCGTCTTATCCAGAGGATCTATGGCGACTTCGGCTTGTCGTTCTCGGCGAAGCTGTCAACGCGGCCCGATGAGTTTCTGGGTGAGATTGCTACCTGGGATCATGCAGAGACGCAGCTCAAGGCGGCGCTCGATAATGCCAAAATGGCGTATACGCTCAACGAGAAAGACGGCGCGTTTTACGGGCCGAAAATTGACTTCGACATTACTGACGCCATTGGCCGAAACTGGCAGTGCGCGACGATTCAGCTGGATTATGAGCAACCGCAGAACTTCGATCTGAAGTACATCGGTGCGGATAATACCGAACATCGCCCGGTGCTGATCCACCGCGCCATTTTTGGGAGCTTCGAGCGATTCATCGCGATTCTGATCGAGCACTATGCCGGCGCTTTTCCACTATGGCTCGCGCCGGTGCAGGCCGTGATGATTCCTATCGCCGATCGTCATGTGGAGTACTGCAGGCAGGTTCGAGATCGTCTCAATGCGGCCGGGTTGCGAGTGGACATCGACTCCAGCGTGGAGCGGATGAACGCCAAGATCCGGAATGCCCAATTGCAAAAGATTCCCTACATGCTCGTTGTTGGTGATCGGGAACAGGAACAGGGAGCCGTGTCCGTGCGGCTGCGTTCGGGCGAAGACTTGAAGTCGAAGCCTCTGGATGAGTTCCTGGCAATGGCAAAAGAAGCGGTTGCCAGCAAGAAGTAAACTGTAGCGGCGGTCTGTGACCGCCGGCGGTCACAGACCGCCGCTACAGGTCTCAGGCCGAGCGGCGCGTGATTCGCGCCGACACCGCCTGTAAAGTCTCGGCCGCAGCTTGAACCGGGCCGAGAATGTTGCGCGTGGCCTGCGTCGCCTGCTCCACCTGGTGGCTCAGCTTCCACGAGACGAAGTAAAAGCCCACCAGGATTCCTGTTTGAATAAGAATGGCCAAAGCAGTCAGCGCAAGGAAAATCGTCAGCAGGTCCTGATCGACCATCTTTCCCCTACCTCAGCGCCGTGTCCTCGTCGTCTTCAATCGATTCATTGAATCTAAGTTTCCCCGCCTCGATCGAATCATTAAGACGCTGCCTTCCGATACTCGCCACGTTCCGGCTTTTTTCCATCACGCTTCGAAGCGTGCTGCTGGCGGCCTCGCCAACGCCGGAATGTTGAATCCTCTCCGGGACCCGGACTGCCAACCCGCTCACTCTATTGCTGAGGTTGCGGCGCGTTTCCTGGCCGGATTTGGGCGCAAACAGGGCGCCTATAACCACACCCATACCGCAGCCTGCCACCAGGTAGAGGAGTTTGTCGTTTAGGTGAATCGTCATAATGATTTGCTCCTTAGGATTGCGATGTTCGCTACGCCGCCTGTTCCCACTCGCGGAGGCGCTCGTGCGTTCGTTTGATCTCCGTGTACTGATGCTTTACCACCGGAAGAACGTTCGGAGGAAGATTTTGCTTCAGCACGCGTTCATAATTCACAAGGGCGGCATCTTCGCCTTGCTCACACTCCGCAACGATCGCATATGGGCTGCCGCCTGCAACGACGGCCTTGATATTCAACCAGCCACGATGGAGAGCGGCCGACACGCTGCCGCCTTCGGCCGTTCCACCCATTTGCCGGACCTCCGCTTGAAGTTCCGACGCAAACTGGGCACGCTGTTGTGAGTGTTGATTGAAGAACTTCTTAAGCTCCGGTTCCTTCACATGATCGGCGGCGGTTTGAAACCCCTTTTCACTGTCACGGCATATTTCGATTAAACCATTAAGACACTCGATGAGTTCTTCCCGATTTACGGCCATGAGTTCCCCCCTCGGTACTTTTTTGCAATTGTCCTGCCAGTTGAGCCTGGCTCCGTACATGTTGAATGCACTGCAATTAAAGGAAAACCAAGGCTTCCCAGGAGTTCCGAAAACGGGACTTTTTCCCTTGGCAGAAGGTTTGCAAGTAGAGGCCTGGGGGGTTCTTATGAATGCAATAGATCTGTTAAAAAACGATCACCAAACCGTGCAGCACTTATTTGCGGAATATATCGCCACAGACGAAACGGAGACCGACCGCCGCGAAGACCTGTTCCAGCAGATCGAAAAAGAGCTTCTCGCGCACACTGACGTCGAAGAAGCGATCTTCTATCCCGCGATCAAGAACGTAGCACCGGATCTTGTGGAACAAGCGATCACTGAACATCAGGAAGTCACACAGCTCTTGACGGAGATGCTGGAGTACGAAGTCGATGATGACGAATTCGACAAACGGATGAACAGCCTGATGGAGACGGTCCAGACGCACGTTCAGCAAGAGGAAGGCGCGGGTGGAGTCATGGAAATCGGCCGCCAGAGGCTCAGTGGACAACTTGAAGAGATGGGAAGGCAGATCCAGCAGCGCAAGGACTCCGCGGACGAGGAACTGGCGGCATAAAGAAGACATGGAGGAAACTACGGTTGGCGGATCTACGAAGGCACATTGTGCAGAAACCTGGGACCTGCGCCCTGTGTTCCGGAAAACTATGTTGGTCCGATGCCATAACCGGCGGATACGTGTATCGCGGGAACAAGCAAACGTTGCCCTTTGGCGCATATATTTTCGGCGATTACTGCACCGGCGAAATCTTCATGCTGTATCACGGCGAACAGCAATTGCTGCTCGATACGACAAAGCAAATCACGTCATTCGGAGAGGATGAAGATGGTGAACTCTACGTCGTCGGCGGAACAGTTGATCGTCTCGTTAATGCCGGTTCCTCGTCTACTCCGCCCACACGCTTCGAATTGACCGGTGGAGGCAGCGCCTCGTTTGTTACCAGCGGAGTCGCAACTCAGATTTCCGTCGAACATGCCCAGATTCAGCCCAACGATGCCGACGCGAAGGCCTCAGCGATGGCTTTCATCAGCTTTCGGAAGAACGGAATCCTGGTATCCGAAGCGGCAGTACCCGCCACTTCTCTAATCGGATCCGGTCGGGTCTGCGTGGAAGCCGGAGAGGGAACGGACACAGGGCTCGCCCTCGCGAATCCCGACATGGCCCGTCCTGCTGCGGTGACATTGAACTTCACGGATGCCGACGGCAACGATTTTGACGGCGGCTTCGTCGTTATCCCGCCTGGTGGTCAGATCGCTGCCTTTCTCGATGAGGCTCCGTTTTATGGCCCGTCTGTGTTCAGCGGCACGCTCACATTTGAGTCCTCCGTTCCGTTGTCGGTAATTGCCGTGCGAGGGCTGACGAATCAGAGATCCGAATTTCTAACGACAACGCTTCCCGTCGTGGATCTCTCCGCTTTGCAGACGGAACCTCTCCGGATGCCGCAATTCGCGGCCGGCGGCGGTTGGACGACAGACGTTGTTCTGGTAAATCCAACGGATGAACTGATCAGCGGCACCGTGCAATTCCTGACACCGGAAGGAAAAGTCCAGGCAACCTTGCTCGATGGACTGGCGGGCGGAGCGGCCTCATATGCCCTTCCTCCTCGAAGTTCCCGCAAGCTGCGACTGAGCACCGGCGGGCCCGTCTCTGTTGGGTCCTTTGTTGTAGCGCCGGATCCCGAGAAAGTCACGCCCGCAGTGGCGGCCATTTACACCTACATGTCCGGCGGGATTACGGTTGGGGCCACAGCTGCTCAAGGTACTCCGGCCGCCACCGAATTTGAGGTCTACTCTCAGATAAACGGAAAATCGGGAAGTCTTGGATCGATTGATAGTGGGGTCGCCATAGCGAACACATCGTCGGAGGAAACGAACGTCAGTTTCGAACTCGATCAACTGGACGGTTCCTCGTCAGGAATTGCGGGGACACTGCGGATCTCTCCCAATGGACAGAGCAATTTCTTTCTGGATCAACTGCCGGGGGCAGCAGAGTTACCAAGTTCTTTCCAGGGTACATTGCGATTATCGAGTTCGGCGCCGGTTGCGGTTCTCGCCATCCGCGGGCGCTACAACGAACGGGGCGATTTCCTGCTGAGTGCCACGCCACCGGCTGACCCAAGGGCCGCTGAGGACCAGTCGTTCATTCCTCAGGTGGTCGATGGTGCCGGCTACACAACCGAAATCGTCATCTACGGGGGATCTGAGGATGCGCCGGTAGTGGGAAGCATCTACTTCTTCGATCAGAATGGTCGACCTACCAGTCCGGTTCTGCAGTGATGGTCACGCCGCCGGACGGCGGTTGGCTTTCCTTTTCTGGTGATGGCGCAGTGCGGCATTATCAACGGACAAGGACTGATGGGAGTCTTTCTCCTTGTTGGCGAGATACGACAAACGCTTGTAGTGCTCGTGAAGTTCCACTAATTCCTCTTCCGTCCAGTCTTCCAGATCGATAAGCCTGTTGCTGGCACCCTTCACGGCCGCGACCAGTTCGTTCAGCTTTAGCTGCATCGCGGCAGTTTCCTTGTTTTGTGCCCGTTGGATGAGGAAGACCATTAGAAAAGTGATGATTGTTGTGCCGGTATTGATGACCAGTTGCCAGGTGTCGGAGAACCCAAACATCGGTCCGCTCAGAATCCAAATGACGATCAGGGAGGCGGCAAGGGCAAACGCCCAACTGCTACCGGAATATCGGGTTGCCGATTCGGAGAACCGCTCAAGCAAACGATTGATTCGGGTAGCCATCCACCGTCTCTTAAGCACGCTTCGGTCCAAAGTAATTATTTCGGGGACATAGTATGATGAATAAGAGGACTTTAATTCCCAGATCCAGATAAGGAGCCTTGTAATGGCTAAACCTGTGAATGCTCCGCGCGTAGGCGATGACGCCCCGGATTTTACGCTGCCTTCACACCTCGACAAAGAGGTGAAGCTTTCGGATTTCCGCGGCAAGAAGAACGTTGTCCTGGCGTTTTATCCCCTTGCCTTCACCCCCGTTTGAACTGTTCAGATGCCGGCGTACGAGGAAGATACTTCCGAGTTCGACCGGTACGATGCCCAGGTTATGGGCATTAGCATTGACCACATCCCCGTTATCAAAGCATGGGCGAAATCGATGGGAGCTATTTCTTATCCGCTGCTCAGCGATTTCTGGCCCCACGGCCTGACCGCGCTGAAATATGGTGTACTTCGAGCGGAGGGCTTTACGGAGCGCGCCATTTTTGTCATCGATAAACAAGGAAAGATCCGTTACATCGATATTCATCCGATCGGAGACCAGCCCAAGAACTCAGTCTTGTTCGAAGAATTGAAAAAGATTCAGGGGTAACCGGATGGAACTCTCTCGGAGCTGCATCCCCTACACTCCCCTCAAACGGGAGTTAAAGGATTGTCGCGTAGGACTCGTCACAACGGCGGGCGCCTATGTCGAGGGGATGGAACCCTTCACGGAGAATGACCTCAGTTTTCGCCTGATTCCCACTGCAACGGATACGAAAAAGATCCGCTTCGTTCCAGGACATTTCGATACGTCGAAGGGTGCGCTCGACCCCAATATCATGTTTCCGCTTGACCGGCTGCGGGAACTGCTCGCAGCCGGTGAGATCGGAAAAGTTTCGGAATACCACATCTCGATGGGGCTGACGATGGAGCTGCGGAAACTGAAAGAGCAGGTCAGCTGGAACATAGCTGAAGCTGTTCTGAAGACTCGTCCGGATATTGTCGTCCTTACGGGAGGCTGACCGCTCTGCCATCGGACGGTCGTCACGATTCAAAGAGCAATCGAAACACAGGGCGTTTCGACAGTGCTCATTACGGTCTCGCCAAATGAGTCGGAGCAAGCCGGCCCGCCGCGAGCCTTGTACCCGAAGCCGTACGAGCCCGGTTCCTCTCTCGGCCGGCCTGACGACCCCGATCTGCAGACGCGAATCCTGCGCGACGCTCTTGCCTTGATGAGATATCCCGTGGAACCGGGCGCAATTATCACGAAAGATTATAGCGACTCGCGGTCCTAGCCCGGCTGCAGACCGGACATTTCACTTGCTATGAACACCGGACAGATCATGTGCTACCGACATAAGTCGTAATTAAAGTCGTAATTAAAGTTGACAGATTCCCCGCTGTGCGCTAAAACGTCTTGGTCCGCACAAAGCTGTGCGGACGTTTCTAACGACATCGACGTCCAGAAGAGAGTGTTCTCTATCTGGGCGTTTTTTTTTGCTCGAAATGCTCTGTTTGGAAGACAAATTAAAAACGAGAGGTCGCCACCGTGAAAAACTATAGAGTGTTCTTGGGACTGTTTGTTGCCTTGCTGTTTGCCTTGAGCGGGCCTACGGCAATGGCGCAATCGACGATTTTCAACATTCCGTCAACGGATACCGTCGACAAAGGGAAGGCATATTTCGAATTCGACTTCCTGCCGCAGGCACCCGGAGTCGATGCAACACTAACCTCGCCCAAGCTGCGAACGTATGTCATCAATCCGCGTCTTGTCGTAGGCGCTCCAGGCAATGTCGAGTTCGGCGTGAATTTTCCCACGTTTCACACTTCCAACGGCGACCCTGGCTGCGGAAACACGACCTGTGGATTCATTGAACCCAATTTCAAATGGAAGTTTTTCAAGAACGAGGATGCGGGACTAGCTGTTGTGGGCGGCGCCCTTCTGCACACTGCATTGAACAAACGAGCCGGCCAGGATACCTGGGGTTTGGTGTATGGAAATTTCAGTAAAAAAGTGAAGAGCGGCAAGTACGGTCCTCGCTTCCACGCTGGTCCTTACGGCATCGTGGATCCAAGCCCCGTGACTTTCGCCGGACCCCGGGGAGGCGCGATGCTTGGATATGAGCAGCCGATTCATGCGAAGGCCAGCATCGTAGCGGACTGGTTCAGCGGAAAGAACTACTACGGGTACTTCACGCCGGGGATTTCTATTACGCTTCCCAAGAACGGCTTGCTCAACGCCGGCTATAGCATAGGCAACGACAGCTGGAAGAACTCAAACGCGACCAAAAACCGCTATGTGTTCCTGTATTACGGCGTGACGTTCTAGCGGCTCTGTAGCGGCCCTCTATGAAGCTGTGAATGAATTACAGGTCAGGCCGCATTCCCCTCCTTATGAAGGAGGGGTGGCCGTGCCATCAAGAAAAAGGACCCGTTCCGAAATGGCACGGCCGGGGTGGTCGCTTACAAGTTACGTGCGGAATGCGTTTTGAAACATGGTGCGTGAGCGACCACCCCGTCTGCGTCTTTTAAGGTGGCTTCGCAGCATTTTATTGATGGCGCAGCCACCCCTCCTTCATAAGGAGGGGAATACACTCGCCAAAAAGTGTACGTTACGAGCAGTCCAGCCTCGAATCGTTCGCCGGAGTACTGTGCGGACGCCGGGATCGAAAAAACCAAGACAAGAGCGACCGCCGAAACTAGAATTGATGGGACCATGATGTTGTCGCTTTTCGTCACGATTTTAACAGCGCTTCAGGTTCCACAGCCGAATCTCGTCCGCTCTCGCACTTTTCAAATCGTCGCGCCTCAGGGCTGGAAAGTTCGTGACAGCGCCAGCGACATCTGGCTAGAGCACTCTACAGGCGCCTCGCTGCGCATCATCAGGTCCTCTCGTCCAACTCAAAACTTCGATAGCTACGCCAGATTAGGCGTGGACAGGATCATGGCGCCCCTGGGCTTTGCGAAGTTCGAGGAGCCGCGCCGATTCAAGGATTCCGACGAAGAATCGCTTCAATACGAAATTCGGGGAAACCGCCTGAGCGAACGGCGCAGGATCCTTTATCGTGTGATTTTCCGTAAAACGGGCATCTTCGAAGTCGTGTATGAGAGCAGCGAAGACCGCTTCGACATCCTTTTGAGCGAGGCTCAGGCAGTCGCTTCGTCGCTGGAGCTGCTCCCCGAGCCGCCGCCCGCGCGAGGTACCACCGGCCGTCGCACACGCTAGAAACGCGGGCTTTAGCCCGCGTTCTTTGAATCCTCAGTTGCCTTTGAAATAGGGATGTGTCAGCAGCGAAGGTTTTTGCTGCGTGCCTGTCGGACGTTTCAGTTCCATCTCCTCCAGCAACACGGAAGGAGCGACGATGCTGGTCGGGGTTGGAAGGTCTCCCCCGCCGGTCAACCGGTTAACGACGAAGCTGTCATTGCCCACCGCGTCGATCTGACGCAATGATCGTATTGGAACGCCGGTAGCGAATGCTCCCCGCACCAGTTCCTCACGGCCGTCGTCCACGTATACCTTATAAATCAGCAAGGGCACACCGATTGGAGTGCGCGTGTCCGTGATGAGTGCTTTGATCAGGATGCCGTAGTCAAGTTTCTCGGTCTTGCACATCGCGATCAGCTCCTGCTTCAGGTCGTCGTAGCTCTTGCCTTGACTTGTCTGGATGAACAGGTTGCCGATTTGCGCAATCTCTCTGCCCGGAATGCCGGACCGCCCGTGACCATTCGATTGAGGCATGTTTTTACTGGGACGGCGCGACATCAGGAAAGTCTTGAGGACGCCTTGCTCGATCAGTGACACCCGTCGTGCGGGCACCCCTTGATCGTCCACTTTGTAATGGCCCATCAGTTCCTGACTGCCCATACGTTGCTCGGTCGGATCATCGACGACTGATAAAAATGCGGGAAGGACCGGCCGGTTCATGCGGTCCGCCAACTCGCTGCGAGTCCCGGATCCCTGCTGCTCGCGGTCGGTCAAAGGCAGACGCTGCCCGGAAAGGTTCGGCGCCAGGACTCGGGCAAACATTTCAGCGGATGCCTGGCCTGTAAAGAGAACAGGGCCCGAGTAGTCCGCCTCCAGCACTGGGGCGGCGCGCAGAGCCGTCAGGTCGGCTGCCATGCGCCGAATCGAGTCGCTGATCGCCTGGGCCGGCGGAAGTTGGTCCAGGCTTGTGGCGTTGAAGGGTATCCAATGCCTCAGGCGCATGCCGTCGGGAGCTTCGGTGCCGGCTTCAACTTCAACAAAAACAAGCAACGAGGGTTGCAATGTTCGCGTACCTTCGCTGTTGACCAGGTATCTTTGTGTCAGAGTCGCCTGCAAAACGACGCTCGATTGTTGGATTTCCGGAAACTGTTTGAAGATTGCCGACCACTCCCGCAACTGCTTTTCCCAACGAGCCTGATCTATTTTCATGGCGGCGCGTCTTGCAGTGAGGTCGGTCACCGCGCTTTCCTGTGAAAAGTCAGGTATCTGTTCGCCCCGGACTTTGTTCTCCACAAAAGCGCGCTTGCGTGCCAACTGCTCGACGGACTGTTTGTAAGCGGCTTCCGTGATCAGCCACAACGCATGGCGAAGCCGGTCGTAATCGTTTTCGATGATCGTCGAAGCGACGACCCCGGAAGGCGGCGGCCCCTGAAAATTTCCTCCGGTCACAAACTCAGAATTGTCGAAATTGTAGTCACCGACGCGGACTTGAGCCTGAATGTAGCGTGACTGGCTCTGGTTGGACGCTGTCAGCGCACCGAACGTCGCGGACGCGCGGTATTGATCCTGATCGAGCAGGACGTACTGGATGAAGTACGGCTTTTCCAGGTCCTTGAACTGCAACTCCGAAACCGATCTCTGGAGCTCGTCGGCCATCGCCCGCATAACCGGATCCGGCGACGGCGCAGCGCTCTGGCCGGATAACAACTGGGCGGACAAAAGCGCGAAAAAAACAGCAATCCTTAGCTGTGATGCGTATTTCAAGGACGGCCTCCTCTCGAGCCGGTCGGAGGAGGCAATATCGGCGGTCGGTCGGATGCTTTCGCTTTCTTCTGTACTTCGATCTGCGCGGTCAGAATGCTCGGAGAAACAGCCGAAACGGGAACATAGCCGGACTCCGCTCCGCAGAAGCCGTTGAAAACCTCCGGCGTATCGCCGGCAGCAACAATCTTGCTGAAGGATGTGAGCGGCGTTCCGATCAAATCGACGCCACGAACCAACTCATCGGGGCGGCCGTCTACATAAATGCGGTAAACGATGATCGGCGTGACCTGGAATGACTGTGGGCTTGCGCGTCCCGTCAAAGTGAATCCACCCGAGATGTCCTTGAAGAGCAGACCGAATGTCTTGCCTTGCTTCTTCGCCTCTTCAATCAACATCGCGCGCATCTTTGCGTCGTTAACCGTGTTCGTTGCCTGCACGATCAAATTTCCCTGGCGCCCGACACTGCGAAAGCCGGGAGCCTTGCGGCCATGGCCGTTCGAAGTTTCGAAACCGGAGACGGGCGAGCGAGACATCAGGAAATTCTTCATCATCGTCGAATGCGTAATAGCCGTTCAGATCCGTGCCTGCCAGCCGTTCGGTGGTCGGATCATCGATCACAGACAGGAAATCGGGCAGGATCGGCTGATTCACGTTCTTGGTGAACGTCTGGCCTTCGCTTTCGCTCTTTTGCCGGTGCCCCTCGATGCGATGACCGAAGATTTCGTGGAAAAATACGCCGCTGGCCCGGCCTGAAAGGATAGCAGGCCCCGTATACGGCTCAATGACTGGAGCGGTCCGCAGCGCCTTAAGGTCCCGCACCATCGTATCGATCGTCTGGCGGATCACCTGATCATTCGGGAGATGATCCACGGAATGCGCATCAAAGGCTTCGAAACGATAGAGTTCCATGCCGTCGTCGGCCTTCGTCCTCGCGTAGATGCTCAACCTCAGGGCGCCGGTGCCGTGCTGAATCGCTGTCCCTTCGCTGTTCACGAGGTAGTCATTCGAGGCGGTTGACGAAATACCAACCGAGCCGTCGTAAATCTCCGGATATTTGTTGAACAGCGCTGAATAATCCTTCAGCTTCTTCTCCCAGTTCGGAACATCTATTCCCAGGTTGGCCAGGGGAAGCACCGTGGTCTGTTTCTGCTCGCGGGACAGGTCAGCGGAAGTGTCTTCTTCCTCAACTTTGATAGTCCGATTCGCCTTTACCTGGATGAAGCGCTCGACGGCGGCCCGGTACTTCTGATCGGTTTCGAGCCAGATCACGCTCTTGAGAGCGTCCGTGTCATTGTCGATGGGCATCACCACCGGATACGAGAAGGCTGGCCCGGTATTGTTCCCGCGCTGTCCACGGATTTGGTGCGTGTTGTCCAGCTGGTAGTCGCCGACTCGAACGTCCACATCCAGCAGGCGGGAATGATCATCCTGGTTGACACGCATGGCGCCGAGTGAGGCCTCCAGTTCGGTTGTCTCGATATCGTTGACACCGAAACTGATGAAATAGGGGGCAGGGTCGCCCTTCTGCCGCAATACCTGAAAGGCCCGCTTTAATTCGTCATCGAGCGCCTGAAGAATGGGACCCGGGGTGGTCCTCTGGGCAGTTGCAGTCTGGATCAAAGGGCTGATGCACACCAACAAAGTGATTATGGCGATGAACTTCTTCATAGTGCTTATCATAGTGCTTACCCTTCCGGTGGACAAGATTCTCGCAATTCTACACACAAAAAGCCGCGGATACACGACGTAATCCGCGGCTAAGAATGTCCGAGAATGAAATTTCGATTAGGCTGCTGCTGTCGCGCCCTTCCCCTTGGGGGCGGCGGGAGCCAGGTGCAGAGTCAAGAGCCGGCGTACTTTTCCGTTGAAATCGACCTTGCATCTCTGGATGCCAGGTCCAAAAAGTGCGGTCTGCCGTATTTCGAGAATCTGTCCCGTCAAGCCGAAGCAATCGGCATGGACGAGCCCTCGAATGCGGACACGGTCTCCTATTTTCAGTTGAGTCATAGTTCTCACACTTTCGAAAGATGTCTTAGGACAAGAAGAGAATTATCCTTCGCGTGCGGCTTTCTGCCAAGTAAATTTGTCTGCAGAAAGCACGCAAGTTTTTGACCAAATCCAGTACTTTTTCTCTTGTGGCTGCGAGGCTGTGGAAAACTCTCTCGAGCGGTTGAATCCGACTGTAGCGGCGCTCTGTGAGCGCCGGTTTTTTCTTGAAATGAACAAAATACCGGCGGTCATAGACCGCCGCTACAGTTCGGCCTGTATAATCGGAACATTTTTCCCCGGGCTCGCAAATTGATGTATAAATATCAGGCTCGGGGGCGCCCAATCCCGGACTGAAGGAGTGTTTTCGTATGCGATTCTGTCGCTTCGGGGACGATCGTCTCGGCCTCGTCGAGGGTGAAGGGATAAAAGACGTCACGGCCGCACTCGATGTGTTGCCCATGTATCGCTATCCCTTTCCTGCCTATGATGTTCTGATCGAGAACCTCGAGAAGGTGAGCGAGCGAGTACGCCAGGTCGCCTCGGACCAACCGTCCATTTCTTTAGGCGGACTCAAGCTGCTGAGTCCCGTAGCCAACCCCAGCAAGGTTATCGGGGCGCCAGTGAATTACCAGAAGCATCTTAACGAGGTGCGCAGCGATGCCCAGCTTCACCATGACAATCAGGCGCATACGGCTGTGATTCAAAAGACGGGTTTATTCCTCAAGGCCTGCAGCTCGCTGGTTGGACCCGGAGAAGGTATCGAGCTGCGCAAGCTGGATCGCCGCAATGATCATGAAATCGAACTCGCTGTCGTGATCGTCAAACGGGCGAACAATGTTCCGGCCAGTGAGGCTCTCAATTACGTTGCCGGTTATGCCATCGGGCTGGACATCACGATCCGGGGACCCGAGGAGCGAAGCCTGCGGAAGTCCGCGGACAGCTACACAGTTCTTGGCCCCTGGATGGTAACTGCCGACGAAATTTCCAACCCGGGCCAGCTCGACCTGCGCATCAGCGTGAACGGGGAGATCCGGCAGAACTCAAACACGAGATACATGATCCTCGGCGTACCCGAGCTAATTGAGTTCGCATCAGCCTTTTACACCCTGAACCCAGGTGATGTCATCATCACAGGCACTCCTGAAGGCGTGAGCCCGATACAACCCGGAGACACGATCCTGGCGACGATTGAGAAAATCGGCACGATGGAAGTGAAAGTACGAGCGGCATGATGAAGTCGACGAATTTCTACAACAAGCCCGAGACCACACCCGAGTTCCTGGAATTCTACGAGCGCCTCGCCAAAATGAACGCCGCTCCTCTTTGGGAGTCTCTCGCGGAGCTGGTTCCCGTCACCCCAAAACCTAGATGCATGCCGGTGTTGTGGAATTACGATGAGATTCGCCCGTTCGTCATGGAATCCGGAAAACTGATTACCGCAAAAGACGCCGAACGCCGGGTTCTCATTCTGGCAAATCCGGGACTTCGCGACTCGACTCAGGTGACCGACAGCTTGTATGCCGGATTGCAGTTGATCCTGCCAGGCGAAGTAGCCCCGACGCATCGGCACACCACTTCAGCATTGCGTTTCATTATTGAAGGCAACGGCGCCTACACGGCTGTCGAGGGCGAAAGAACCACGATGCGGCCTGGCGATTTCATTCTTACGCCTTCCTGGACATATCACGATCACGGAAACCCGAGCGACACGCCCACCGTCTGGATGGACGGCCTCGATATTCCGCTCGTGAATTTCTTCAACACAGGTTTTGCCGAGCACTACCCCGGAGAAGTGCAACCGGTCACACGAACTGAGGGCGACGCCCTTATGCGTTACGGCGGCCACCTGATGCCGATCGAATACAAGCCGTCCACCCTGGCCACGCCCGTCTTCAATTACCCTTACTCCCGCAGCAGGGAAATCCTGGACCAGTTGTACCGGAATGGGCCGCTTCACCCCTGCCATGGGATCAAGATGCAGTACATCAATCCCGCAACCGGCGGATATCCGCTGCCGGCCATTGGAGCTTTTATCCAACTGCTGCCTTCCGGTTTTCGCGGAACCGCACATCGCTCGACGGATTCAACGGTCTATTGCGTCGTCGAGGGCCGCGGGCGCAGCCAGATCGGCGAAAAGACGTTCGTTTGGAAGGAACACGATATCTTCGTCGTTCCGTCCTGGTACTCTCTTTTCCACGAGCCGCAGGGCGACGCGGTATTGTTCAGCTACTCCGATCGTCCCGTGCAAAAAGCCCTGGGGATCTGGCGCGAACAAGCTCCCATGCCCACGTAGGGGGCCGGCTTTAGCCGGCCCCGCTAAAGCCGGGCCCTACGTGTCGGTTTAATTTAATCCAGGAGTCGATTCATGCGTCTTCGGTCGATGATCATTCTCACTGCGGCTGCCGTTGCCGCGTTGCTGCCAATCGTAAGTGCCCAGGTGGGTAACTCCCGAAAGGAAGCCGCGGACTGGCCGATGTATAACCGCAATCTCAACGGCACCCGCTTTTCCCCGTTGACGCAAATCAATACAAGGAACGTTGCCAGGCTCACGCGCGCGTGGACGTACAAGATCGGGAAGGACTACACCAGCGGCATTACCGGCGGCTCCGAAATGACGCCGATTGTGGTCAATGGCGTGATGTACCTGGCGAATGCGAAGAAGGTCCTGGCTCTGGAGCCTGAAACGGGGAAAGAAATCTGGAACTATGAACTGAAGAACGGCAACCCGACCAAGCGCGCTGTCGCCTTTTGGCCCGGCGATGGAACCATTCCGCCGCGGATTTTCTTCACGTCGGACCGCAAGCTGATCGCCTTGAACGCCTACACCGGTGAAACGGTGTCGGCGTTTGGGAATCAGGGTGAGGTGGACATGGTCGTGTCGTACGATTCGGCTCCGATTGTCTACAAGAACATGCTGCTTGCCGGAACAAATGGCAATCCCGGCGGTACTCGTGCCTTCGATGCGCGGACCGGAGCGAAGATCTGGGAGTTTCGATCCATTCCGCAACAAGGCGAAGCGGGCACGGAGACCTGGGGAGGTGAGAGCTGGAGGAATCGGCCCGGCGCTACACAGTGGAGTTTCTCGATGACCGTGGACCCGCAACTCAACGCGGTCTACTCCACTTACGACGCTCCCGGTCCCAACGATTACTACGGTGGCGATCGTCCCGGTGACAATCTTTACGGCAGTTCTGTAGTCGCGCTCGATGCCGATACAGGAAAACTCAAGTGGTATTTCCAGGTGACCCACCACGATTTGTGGGACTACGATCTTCCGTCTCCTCCTGCGCTGCTGGACATCACGGTCAATGGCCAGAAGGTTCCCGCCTTGATCGCCGTTCCCAAGCACGCTCACATGTATATTCTCAATCGCGTGACGGGAAAACCCGTGTTCGGTGTCGAGGAAAGGCCGGTGCCCTTAAGCAATGTTCCCGGTGAGAAGAGTTCTCCGACGCAACCGTTTCCCGTAAAGCCGCCTGTCCTCGCACGCGATAGCTACAAGCCGGAAGATCTCATTACAGCAGCGGACACAAACGAGGAACACGCGAAGTTCTGCCGCGATGTGGTCGAGAGAAGCGGAGGTATCTACAACGTCGGACCGTTCACTCCCTACATGTACCGTGAAGAGGGCGCCAAGCCGTATTCCACCGTACTCTTTCCTGGGTCGATCGGCGGCGTTAACTGGGGCGGCACCGCCTCGGATCCCAGCCTGGGCTACGTTTTCGTGAACACACAGGACGAGGCCAGCATCGGCTGGATCGAGAAGACTCCTCCGGGAGCGCGCGGCGGAAACGGTTATCGAAGACAGAGTATCTTTGGTCCAACATCACGCTTTCAGTGGAGCGAAGGCGGTCCGTCCGGCAACATCAATGGTTCCGGCGCCAGGGCCTGGCCATGCCAGAAACCGCCATGGGGCCACATGATCGCCGTGAACGCGAATACCGGGGATATCGCCTGGAAGGTGCTGCTCGGCGTGACAGACGAGTTGCCACCGGCCAAGCAGAAAACGGGCCGCTTCAGCATGGGTGGTCCCATCGCTACAGCCGGAGGCCTGGTGTTCATCGGCGCGACCAATGACAAACGCTTCCGCGCTTTTGATTCGAAAACCGGCAAGGAGCTGTGGACCGCGAAACTCGACATGAGCGCTCACGCCGTCCCCATTACTTATCAGGGTAAGAACGGGAAACAATATGTCGCCATCGTCGCGGCGGGCGCCAGTGCCATCGACGATCCCGCGCCGCCGGATTCCGAGGCGTTGGTGGTGTACGCGCTTCCGTGAGGTTCGGAAAATGAACGCGGGCTAAAGCCGGCCCCTACGAAGACAGCAGCGCACCCGCTCCCGGCACGTACGTCTTGAGGCCGAGCTTCTGAAGCATTTGATGTGTGGTGCAGACGGCTGCAGACACTACAGGCAGTCCACACTGCTTTTCGACCACCGGTATCGCCGCCAGAGACGGCATCTGAACGCAGGAGGAGAGAACGAGCGCGTCAATACCAGTCAGCTTCAAATCCTTGTATATGTTCACGAGCGCCATGGGATCCAGTCGGCCAACGGCCACGTTGTCCGCAATCTCCAGCGCGATGCTGTCCACGACCTCAATCCCCTCAGCTTCGATATATTCGATGACCATGCGCGTCAACGGCCTCAAGTAGGGCGCGATCAGCGAAATCTTCTTCGCCTTCATCGTTTTCAGGCCGGCGATCAAAGCTCCTGCGCTGGTCACAACGGGAACAGGGTGGCCTTCTTTTACAGTGATTTCATGGAGATTTGCTTCCGATTGGCAATGGTAGCCCTTACCCATACTCATGATCGCCACGAGACATGCGTACCCGAGCACGTCGACCCTGGCGTCAACCAGCTCAGCAGCGCACCTGCCGGAATCGGCATCCATTGCCGCCAGTTCTTTCTTCGTAACCTTCTGCATCCGCATACGGCTTGAATGGAACGTAAAGCGTTCCGGTTCAACGGCTTCGCGGGCACGAAGCATCGCCGGAATCTCGGTTTCCATGGTGGTGTTCGAACTGGGCACGATCTGACCGATACGATAGGTGCGTGTTGTCATGCTGCGTAATTTAACCTAATTCCGCTAGTTGAATCCAGGAGCACACCTCGGCAATCCTTTCGCCAGGCTATGACATCTTTTGTCGAGGTAGGGATATCTTTTGTCGAGGTAGGGATATCTTTTGTCGAGGCAGGGATATCTTTTGTCGAGGCAGGGATCTCTTTTGTCCAGGCAAGGATCTCTTTTGTCCAGGCAAGGATCTCTTTTGTCCAGGCAGGGATATCCTTTATCCACCCACGGACATCTTCTATCCGGGTATGGACATCTTTTGTCCAGGCGTGGATATCTTTTGCCGGACCGCGGCGAATCTTTCCCCGGGCGCTGCAATCTTTCGCAGCGGTCGTGCGGCGGAAATCAGAACACATATTTCAGAGCGAACTGCACGATTCTGGGATCCGGGTGGCGTCAGTATCAAGTCAATTGTGGTGTGCAAAGGAATGTAGGCGCCGGCTTTAGCCGGCGCGTCGCCCCCGAAGGGCCGCTTCTATCTTGCCGATCAGGGGCTGCGGCGATATCCGGCGCGCATCTTGGTTGTCACGACTTTCAAAGCCCCGACAGATTCTTTCGAGGAGCGGCAACATCCGGGTTTGTGTTCCGTAGTCCGTCTCGACCTTTAGAGTGGTGTCGTTTCCCAGGTGATGTGAAGACGGGTGGAAGCCGCATGACCCCGGCTGCGCCATATCCCTTGCACTGAAGTCCTGCCTGTTCATCCCTCGCCGGATCCCAGGCATTCGCAGCAGTCCGGGCGGCATTGTTGAGAGGAATAAATTCGATGGAGCCTTTTGCGGGAGCGACCATTCGGTTACTCCCAGTCCTCCGTGATCAGCACATTAAGCAGTAATCAAACGGCATCGGCAGCCGTATGATGTCTCAGCGGCAACGGCGTCAACAAAGCACATCCAGTGTTGACTTATCGCAGTAATTGGGTGTGAAATCTGCCTCAAAGCCATGGTTTTTCGGAGGGCTTGAATGAAGCTAGCCGGTTTATTACTAATAGTTACGAGCGTCCTCTGCGGACTCGTCTACGCGCAGCAGAACCAGAACACAGAAGTCGGTGTGCTGCATGTGCGTGGCCCGATTTACATGCTGGTCGGCGCCGGAGGCAATATTACGGTCTCGGTCGGTCCGGACGGCGTGTTGATCGTGGATACGGGGACAGCCGCCATGACCGACAAGGTTCTTGCCCGGATTCGGGAACTCCAAAACAAGGTGAACACGAATGGCCTGCAGGAGTTGCAGTTCGCGGCCGAAACTCGTTCGAATCTTCCAACCCTCCGTGATACCAACGCGCCGCTCAAGCCTATTAGGTACATCATCAACACCCATGTCCATCCGGATCACACCGGCGGCAACGAAAAGATTGCTGCTGCCGGCCGAACCATCACCGGCGGCAACGTTGCCGGTAACATTGCGGATGCCGCAGAAGGTGCGGGCGTGATCGCGCACGAGAACGTTTTGAACCGAATGACCGATCCGCCGAAAGGCCAGGCCAAAGCGCCGTTTGGCGCGCAACCGACCGACACTTACTTCATGGATGGAATGAAACTGAGCCATTTCATGAACGGCGAAGGAGTCCAGATCATCCACATCAAAGACGCCCATACCGATGGGGACAGCATGGTGTATTTCCGCGGCTCGGACGTAATAGCGACCGGCGATCTCTTCGTCACCAACAGCTATCCTGTCGTCGATATCGCCAACGGCGGCAATATTCAAGGCGTAATCGACGGGCTTAACCGGATTCTGGCCATGTCGATCGCCGAATTCCGGACTGAAGGCGGCACCATGATCATTCCCGGTCATGGACGCCTGTGCGATTCGGCCGACGTCGCATACTACCGCGACATGGTGACTATTATTCGCGACCGGGTTCAGGACATGATCAAGAAGGGCATGACTTTGGATCAGGTGAAGGCTGCCCGGCCCACCAGGGACTACGACCCGCGCTACGGCGCGGCCAGCGGCTGGACGACCGACATGTTTGTTGAGGCTGTGTACAAAAGTTTGAAGAGGTAGGCGCCTACAGACGGTGCCCACAGCCGGCGCCCACAGGAGGATGAAATGCGAGTTCCCGTGCTTTTGCTGCTGGCGATGCTGCTCTCGTGTGTTGCAGCGTTCGCCCAGATCGACTTTTCTGGCGAGTGGGCACCTCGATTTTACGAGGATCAGCCCGAACGTGTGCCCGGGCCGGAACTGGGAGACTACCTCGGACTTCCAATCAACGACGCGGCCCGCATGAGAGCCGACACTTGGAGCGCATCCATCCAGACACTGCCCGAATGGCAGTGCCGGCCGCACTCTGCGGATTACATCTGGCGCGGGCCGTCACAATTGCGGATCTCGAAGGAAGTCGATCCGGTTACTCGGCAAATCAATGCATTCCATGCGGAGTGGCTGCGATCCGTCGACCGCACGATTTACCTCGACGGCCGCCCTCACCCGGAGGAGTACGCAGCGCATTCCTGGTCGGGCTTCTCCACGGGGAAATGGGACGGCGACATGCTGACTGTGACGGTGACGCATCTCAAAGAAGGGTACGTTCGGCGCAACGGTGTTCCCCGGAGCGATCTCGCGACTTTGACTGAACACTGGATTCGACACGGGAATTGGCTGACCGTCGTCGAGATTGTCAACGATCCTGTCTATCTGACGGAGCCTTTCGTCCGAACCACGGACTACGAACTGGATCTCCACCAGCAGATACCGCCGTATCCCTGCGGCATCGTCGAAGAGGTGGACCGTCCGGAAGGAGTGGTCCCTCATTTCCTGCCGGGAACGAATACTTCTCTCGCCGAGTTTCCCGCCCATCACGATCTTCCTGCTGAGGCCGCGAAAGGCGGCGCCGAAACCATGTATCCGAAGTATCAATCGAAATTGAGGCAGAAATGAATCGTAGAGTTCTCATCGCGGCCGGCATTGCGCTGTTACTTGCCGTGCCCGGTTCCATCCAGGCACAGCGTGGACGCGGAGGGCAGGGTGGCGCGCCGGTGACAGCAAAAGCAGCCGCCCCCGTAGACCTGACCGGGTACTGGGTATCTGTTGTTACAGAAGACTGGCGTTATCGGATGGTCACTCCCAAAAAAGGGGATTACCCGAGCATTCCTCTCAACGCGGAGGGGCGGAGAGTTGCCGATGCCTGGGATCCCGCCAAAGACGAAGCGGCCGGCGATCCGTGCAAGTCCTACGGTGCTGGAAACATCATGCGCGTGCCCGGGAACGTGCACATTACGTGGGAGGACGACAATACTCTGCGCGTGGACACCGACGCTGGAACGCAAACTCGACTCTTCCGTTTCGCGGGTTCGCCGAATTCATCAGGCGCCCCGGGTTGGCAGGGAAACTCCGCTGCTCAGTGGGAATTTGCAGGAGGAGGCCGAGGGGGGCGAGGCCGGGGCAATGCGCAGGACCGTGGAGGCGATCTGAAGGTCGTTACCACGGGTATGCGGGCTGGATACCTGCAGAAGAACGGCGTTCCTTACGGCGGTAACGCGGTCGTGACCGAATACTTCCATCGAACGATCGAGAGCAACGGCGACTCGTGGCTCATCGTGACGACAATGATAGAGGATCCGCAGTATCTCAATCAGCAGTTCCAGAGAAGCACGCACTTCAAGAGACTTCCGGACGGTTCGACCTGGAGTCCCTCGCCCTGCACGGCAAGATGAACCTCGTGACGCGGCGATAAACCACAAGACACACGTGCCTAAAACTTTGTTTTGACAAAGTTTTTCGAAAGTCAGCGAAGATCGTCAGGCGAGGGTATTTCCCTCCTGTCCCAGGAGGGGAATACCCTCACCTGAACCAATTCGACAAATTTGTGGTTAAGGTATCAGTACGACCTTTCCCGTCGTGCGGCGGGCCGCCAGTTCCTCCTGTGCCCTGGCCGCCTCCGCCAGAGGGAACACGTGATCGACCTTGAACTTCAGTTCGCCGGAGCCAATCCACCGGAAGAGGTCGCCGGCCCGGGAGAGGACTTCGTCCCGTGTGGCCGAGTAGGCAGTGAAGCTGGGCCGCGTCAAGAATACAGAAGCTTTGGCGAGTATGTTCGCATCGATCGGTGGCACAACACCGCTGGATTGCCCGTACAGGACCAGGTACCCGCGAGGCCGCAGGGAATTGAGACTCTTGTCAAACGTGTCCTTTCCAACGGAGTCATAAACAACATCCACGCCGCGGCCGCTCGTGAGGCGCTTCACTTCCGCTTCAAAATCCTGTCTGGAATAGATAATGACTTCATCCGCTCCGGCGCCACGCGCGAGTTCGGCCTTCGCTTCATTGCCTACAGTCGCATAAACCGTCGCGCCCAGCTTCTTCGCAACCTGTGTGAGCAACAGCCCGACTCCACCGGCTCCGGCGTGCACGAGGGCTTTGTGTCCTGCCCCGAGCGGAAACGTGCTGTGTGTGAGGTAATGCGCAGTCATGCCTTGCAGAGGGATCGCGGCGCCAAGCTTGAAATCGATGTTGTCGGGAAGCTTGACGAGCTTCCATGCGGGCACGACAGCGTATTCGGCATATGAGCCGAGCGACAACGGATACGCCACGCGATCCCCCACTTTGACTTCTGACACACCCTCGCCGACAGAACTTACCGTGCCCGCCGCTTCCCGTCCCAGCGTCAACGGCAATGGCGCCGCCTTGTAAACCCCGGCCCGGTCGTAGATGTCGATGAAATTCACGCCGATCGCCGCAATCTTCACAAGTGCTTCGCCTTTGCCGGCCACTGGAACAGGCACATCTTCATCCTTCAAAGCTTCAGGGCCACCGTAGGCGTGAATGCGTATGGCTTTCATTTCGGTTTCTCCTTTGCGAGGAATAGAGAAGGGATCAAGCCGCAGATTACGCGAATTACGCGGATGGGCGCATCTAAAAGGTTTTTAAAGCGCCCATCCGCGTAATTCGCGTAATCTGCGGCTTGATCCTTCTCTATTCCGTTAGAAAACGTACTTCAACGCGAACTGCATGATCCTCGGTTCAGGGGTCCGATCAGGAGTGTGTCACCGAGAGTATAAGATTGCGCGAGATTTTCGCGGCCGCCGATAGTCGTCGCAAGAACGTTGTCGGTGAAGGCAAACGGCGGCGGTGCTGAGTAACCGTGGCCATGTATCGTCCGAAGAGAGAATTTCTCGAGCTCTTTTGATAGTCGACTTTGCCGATGTACTGTCCCTCGTTCGGCCGACTGATACGAGGCACATTGATCTTGCCGCAGGGATCGTCCGTCTGAGGGAGCTTGGCAGCGATATTCAGGGCTGCCTTGCTGTACAGCGAAGGATCGATCCTGTTATTTGTTCCATAAGGGGCTCTCAATGTCCGCGGCGTACCGGCATTGCAGGCCGCGGACGCCATAGCCGTCCAGTCGCCTGCAAGGACAGCTGCAGTCGGAACAAAGCTGATGCTGTCATTTGGACCCTTGCGCGTGATCGTTCCCTGGTAGCCGCCAAAAAAGAAAAGTTTGTTCTTCACAATCGGGCCGCCGGCAGTTCCTCCGAATTGATTTCGCTTCAGCGAGTCGCGCTTCGTGGCGAAGTAATCTCGAGCATTGAATTTGTAGT
>QHXD01000669.1 GCA_003223895.1 Acidobacteriota bacterium | reverse complement strand
TATTCAAAACTTCAATTTTGGAATTCAACGGCAACTCGCTTCGAATTTAACGCTGGATGTCGCTTACGTCGGGAGCAAGGGCACAAAGCTCTACGGCGGAGTTCAGCTCAATACGGTGGACATTTTCAAAAACCAATTCCTTCAGGCATTCAATACCACTCGAGCCGGCGGTGACGCGCCGTTATTCGACGCGATGCTAAAGGGGCTGAATATTCCCGGTGCAGGAGTCGTCAATGGCACCACGCTTACCGGATCCGCAGCTCTGCGTACCTTCACCAGCACCCGAACGTTCATCGCCAACGGCAGTATCGGCCAGCTTGCGAACTTTCTGAACCGCAGCACGAGCGTCACCGGAAAGGGGGGCGGTTTCGTGAGGAACAGCGGATTGTTCCCGGAGAATTTCTTCGTACTGAATCCGCAGTTCCAGACCGTGACGCTGAACTCGAATCCGGGAAGCTCGACATACCATTCGCTGCAGCTCCAGGTGACAAAGCGGTTGTCGAAAGGATTCACCAATTCAACATCGTACGTGTGGAGCCGCGCCCTGGGTGAAAACGACGGCGATGCTGCCATCGACTATCGTGATCCCAACAACCAGCGGTTGAACAAAGCGGTCCTGGGTTTCCACCGGACACATGCGTTCATCACCAACGGCACGTACGAATTGCCTTTTGGCCCGGGCCGGCCGCTGCTCAGCAACGCTCCGGGATGGGTTCAGCGCCTAGTTGAACGTTGGCAATTCGGCGGAATCGCCAATGTGACTTCCGGGCAGCCTTTCAGCGTCACGGCTTCGGTCGCCACCATTATTCCGGCCACTTCCGCGGCCTCAAATGTCAGCACTCCGAATATCGTCGGAGATTTTCCGAAGAACCTGGGACAAGTCACCAAACTATCGAACGGCGTGACGTATTTCCCGGGCATTCAGCAGATCGCGGATCCGGCGAGAGGCAGTGTGACGACGTCCAACGGGCTCCAGGGCACATTCAGCAACAAGGCGATAGCGGATGCTCAGGGTAATCTGCTGCTCGTGAATCCTGCGCCCGGCCAGATCGGCAACATGGGTCTGAAATGGCTTGAAGGGCCGGGTTTAGTCCGCTTCGATGCCGATCTGATCAAGCGCGTCAGGATTACGGAAACGAAGGAATTCGAATTTCGGCTGGACGCTATCAATATATTGAATCATCCGGTTTTCGGGACTCCGGTTCCAACCGGAATGTCGGGGGCGGATATCAATGCCGCCAACTTCGGACGCATTACAACGTCAACAGGCGAGCGAAGCTTCGTGGTCAATGCGCGCTTGAACTTTTAAGAAAGATTTTTAGCCGCGGATTACGCCAATTACGCGAAACGGGCGCATCAAAGGTTCTTTTTGCGCCCGATTCGCGTAATTGGCGTAATTCGCGGCTGGACTCTTCCTTCCCGGGCGTGGTTAGCGCAACCCTGCGCGGCAGGTTGCCAGTTCCCGAACCATGTGGCCAGTAGATGAATTCTGCACGCCGCCTCCACTAAAGGCGTTGCGGCCTCGGCCGGAGCGGATGAAAAAGCTCGTCTCATCGAGCGGAAGAGCTGCGGTGCTGGAACAGAAGGTGTCCCACTTCCCGTCCTGAGCCAGGAACTGTTCGACGTTGGAGAGGTAGAAGGCCGACACCATCGCGTCGATGCCCTTGAGATAACGGGCAACCGCGCGAATGGCCTTATCTCCGCCAAAATCACCCACGACCGGCACGACGAGGTTTCGAGTTTCGAGGTCCTTCACGTACGCAAAATTCTCCTCGTTTGCCAGGTAGCTCCGATATTGGCCACGACCGTCATCGGCCATCATCAGACTGGCATATGTCACGCCGTTGCTTCCGCCGCGATTACCGCCGATAGCGCCGACTATGGTCGGCGGAACATTTGTAGATAGGCTGGAGTTGTAATTAATTGAAGGTCCGAACTGGTAATAGTTACCGAAGGCCCAACGAATACCCTCCAGATCTCCGGACGTCAGCGGGAATCCATGTTTTTTGATGAGGACGTCTTCGATCTGCTTCAGGTTTTCCTCATAGAACTCTTTGCTGCCGTCGGCTGCCGCATACGCAGTAAACATCTCACTCGCGCTGGACTTCGTCGTCAGGCCGCTCGGCCGCTTCCGGGAGAAGAGCCGCGACACGAAATCGGCCCGGTCTTTGGACAGCTCGAACAATGCCTTGTACATGAGATGCACATCGAGGTTGCCATGCCGGATGTCGATGATGACGGCCATCGCCGGCTTGAGCGCCGCGATGTACGTGAAATTCTGCTCCGGCCCCACTCCCATGTAGACACGTCCTTGTTTTGCCGTTCTCAGGAGTTCCGGGATGACGTACTGGAAACTGGTTTCGTTCGATAGAAGGTTATCCGAGCGGAAAAACCCGTCCTCCTCTGAGGAGTCTTTGGACAGACGCCAGAACTGTTGGTCCGTGAGTTCGACGGGAAGCGACGCAGCCACAGCGCGCCCGGGCGAAGCAAACCGAACCGTGCTCATCACGCCGAGAATCAGGCATCCGGCGAAGAAGATCAGACAATGCCGTTTGACGGGAAGTTTGTGTGGTCTCATGGGCGCATATTAGCACGCATCAACATCACATCAATATCACATCGATAACGACGTCGCGCGTCGCGTTGACATTGGCCGTTCGCTACGAATAGACTCGTCCGCCAAATAAAGACCCTCGAACAATTTGTGGATGGTTGGGGTAAAAAAGGAGATTCGACATGCGCTCACTTGGAGTTGTGTTCTGTCTGTTTCTGGTTTCTCTCACTGCCTTTGCCCAAAGCGACCGCGGCACGATGACCGGCACGGTGTCGGACGCGACAGGTGCGGTCATTCCAGGAGTCAATATCGTCGCAGTAAATACAGAAACCAACGCGCGGTATGAGACGGTCAGTACGGAGACGGGCAACTACACGCTGGCGCAGTTGCCGTCCGGCCCTTATCAATTATCGGCCGAGTTGCCGGGATTCAAGAAGTATGTCCGCCAGGGAATCAATGTGCTGTTGGCTCAGACGTTGCGGCTCGACGTCAGGCTCG
>QHXD01000658.1 GCA_003223895.1 Acidobacteriota bacterium | reverse complement strand
ATTGTCGCGTCCGTGCTGTTGCACGGCGCGCTGTTCGCGGCCCTGATTTTTTCGCCGAGTCTGTTTCCGATGCGCCAGTCCAACTGGGGATCGGCAACGGGAGGCGCCGGCGGCATCAACGCAAAGATCGTTGACAGCCTTTCGGGCCTGCCACTCCCTTCTCCCGAGGTCGTCCAGGAAGGCGCCGCGGCGAATCCTTCGGCCGGCTTCTATAAATCCGAAGAAGCGCCTCCTCCGCCGCCCCCGGACAAAGCCGAGCCGATTCCGGAGACGAAAGCCCCAGTGAAGACCACGCCGCGGCCCCCGCCCCCGAGACCGGTGCCGCCAGCGCGTAAATCTCCGGACACACCTGCACCGCCGCCTACGAACGCGGTGCCATTTGGACAAGGCGGGAAGCCGGCTATCTCCTACGGCCAGTTTTCCACCGGCGTGGGATCGGCCGGCATCAATTTCGGCGACGGAACTTTTGGCAATCAATATGGCTGGTATGTCGACGCAATCACGCGCAGAATTTCACAGAACTGGCTGAAGTCGCTCGTGGACACCAATGTTCGATCTGCGCCGCGTGTCTACCTGAGTTTTGACATTGCGCGGAATGGAGCAGTAAGCAATATTGAGGTCAAGCAACCAAGCGGGATTCCTTCATTGGACCGCTCCGCCATGCGCGCACTCTACGCATCGAATCCGCTGACGCCGCTTCCGCCTGATTACCGAGGCTCAACGGTGAGCGTCAGCGTTTACTTCGAGTATTTAAGGTGAATATGAAAAGGCTTCTAATTCTCGGACTCACAATCGTTCTGCTTATCTGTAGTCGCGGGCTTTATGCCCGCGTTGCAGGGTTTGAACGCGGGCTAAGGCCCGCGACTACGGGGACGGTTCAACAGCCCCAAATTGACATCGGAATCAACAGGGGAATTCTTGGAGTCAAGATCGCCGTACCGGAGTTTCAACCTGCAGCCACCGACGAGAAGACTGCCGCGCTCACCACGCTTTTCAATCAAGTGCTCTGGAACGACCTGGAATATTCGGGCGTGCTCACACTGGTCAGCCGGAGTTTCTACCCCCTCGGAAAGTTCGTGAACCCGGGAGACATCACAGTCGACAACTGGACCGCGCCTGCCGTGGATGCCCAGTTCATTTCCTTCGGAAGCATTCGCGTCGATGGCGGCCGCTTTTCGGCTGAAGCGCGATTGTGGGATCTGAAGAACCCGCAGAATCGTGAAGTGAAACCGCCCAGCGCCCTTTACCGCACCGAGGACAGCGAAGACGGTGCGCGCCTGGCGGCTCACCGGTTCGCGGATGGGATTATCGAAGCAATCGGTGGCGGGCTCAAGGGAATCGCCAGAACGAAGATTGCGTTTGTTTCCGACCGCTCGGGTTCCAAGGAAATCTACGTGATGGATTACGACGGCAACGGCGTACATCCGTTAACGTCCTACAAATCGATCACGTTGACACCGGCCTGGTCGCCGGATGGCGAGAAGATCGCATTCACGACGTACCGCAGCGGCAAACCGGATATCGAGATTCTCAGCCGCGTGGACCTCCGACCGTATACGTTTCAGCGGGCGGGAGGAACAACCACAACGCCGGCCTGGTCACCGGACGGCGGCAAAATCGCTTTTGCAACGAGCCGGGACGGCAGCGATATGGAAATCTACGTCGCTGACTGGAACGGCAGGAATATGCGGCGCCTTACGGTAAACAAGGCGGTCGATATCTCGCCCGCCTGGAATCCCAAAACCGGCAATCAAATCGCGTTCGTCTCCAATCGCGATGGAACGCCGCAGCTTTACATCATGGATGCGGAAGGGACGAATGTTCAGCGTATTATTGAGGACGGAGGTTCGGTCTCGAACCCAGCGTGGTCGCCGGATGGCCAGCGCATCGCCTTCCAATGGCAGAAGTCAAGGACGTCCTACTTCGATATCTACATGTACGATCTCGCAACCGGAAAATATGTGCAACTAACACGGGATGCGGGAGACAATGAGAGGCCCACATGGTCACCGGATGGCCGGCATCTCGCCTTCGAGTCGACACGCAGGGGAGCATCGCATATATATTCGATGCTGGCGAACGGCGAAGGAGAGGCACGGCAACTGACACAGACAGGGAAAAATACGGCACCTGCCTGGTCAGGATACATTGACAACTAATTCTACAAGGAGATTTCGGCAATGACTGTCTCTGGCAGAACAAAAATTGCGGTACTACTCGTGTTGGTGTCGGTGCTGTTGGCTGCTTCATGCAAGAAGAAGGTAGCCGTCGCTCCCACACCGCCACCCCCGCTACCCCCGGTCGCGCCGCCGCCGCCGGCACCGACGATTACGTTGCGCGCGCAACCAGCAACAATCGATCGCGGGCAGGCAGCGACGCTGCAATGGGAAGCACGGAATGCGGCGAACGTTCAAATCGAGCCGGGCCTGGGCGCTGTAGCTGCGACAGGTAACCGCGCGGTGAACCCGCCAGCATCGGTCACTTATACAGCCAAGGCCACCGGTCCCGGCGGTGAAGCCACCGACACGGCGCGTGTGACCGTTAATATTCCTCCCGTGCCACCTCCACCGCCTCCGCCACGGCCACCAGCACCACCGGTAGTGCGTATGGACGAGCTTTTCCCGCGGAACGTACAGGACGTCTTCTTTGACTACGACAAAGCCGACATCCGGCCGAGCGAGATGGCCACGTTGCAGAAGAATGCAGCATTCCTGAGGCAAAACGGGAACGTGCGGTTCACCATCGAGGGGCACTGTGACGAGCGCGGAAGCGCGGAATACAATCTTGGCCTTGGCGACCGCCGTGCAAACGCCGCGAAGGAATTTCTCGTACAGCAAGGCATTCAGGCATCGCGAATCAATGTCATCAGCTATGGCGAAGAAAAGCCGGTATGCCGCGAACAAAACGAAGATTGCTACATGAGAAATCGCCGGGCGCATTTTACGTATAACCCGTAACCCCGTCCCGGACTGTGAGGGATACACCTTGAATATGAAAAGCAAACTTTTCATGGCCGGTCTGATCGTTGTTCTCATG
>QHXD01000657.1 GCA_003223895.1 Acidobacteriota bacterium | reverse complement strand
CGTTCGGTTGAGGCTCCAGCTTGTCAAAGGTCACGACCATGTCCGGAAATGTTGTCATGAACGCCTGCGCTTCCTTGGCAATCGCCACGCGGCCAACCGCGGGCGGGCCGTTGTTAATGCTGATTGAACCGCGCTCGGCGAAAAATGCCGCAACCTTCTCCGGATTCTGGCTGCACCATGCCTCGGCATAGCGTTTCGCAAATTTCTTTAGCTCGGCGAGATCACTCATGTGCTGTTCCTGAAATGTTTAACCACAGATGACACAGCCGCCTTCGTTTTACTACGGCCGGCCAAGGATTTTCACAGATTCGGATTTGAAATCTGGAATCCAAGAAACCAGGAAAATTCTTTTTCTCTTTTCCTGGGAAGACGGGCTCCTGGCTTCCAGATTCATTTCAACATCTGCGAGGGAATCAGGTGCCGCAAATCTGTGGACTCAGCATTCGTCATCGTGGCTAACGATCAGCGCACGAGCAGGTCAAGCTGGCGCGCATCCAAACCGGCCTCGCGATAGTACTTTCGCGTCAGCTCGAGAAGCGTGAATCCATCCTCGTAGGCAGCAACGCTACCATTCACCGGCTTATCCAGATAGATGAGGCCGCCTCCAACCACGAACAGAGTAATCATCGGCTCTGGCGAGTCCTCAGTGATCACGAGCGTATGGGCCTCGCCTGCCGGTTCGTAGATGTATGTTCCGGGCTTTGCAATCCAGTCATGCTCAAGGTATCGCCAGTAACCGCGCATCGTATAGCCATGCACGGTTCCAACGTGGTAGTGCGTTCCCACCATCGAACCCGGGAGACCTTTCAGAACGACGCTGAATCCTCCGGATGTGACGTTAAAGCAGCAGGGCTGGAACCAGACACCATTCGCGTAAGGCACCCAGAGACGCTCATCTTCCAGATTGACGTTGGTAATGAAGTGTTCGCGGCTCCTTTGATTCGGATCGAGACCGTCAGTGAAACTGTTGAAGGCGGTGATCGGCATATGTCTCCTTTTTTGTGTGTCAGCTTGTGTGGTTCCCCCCGTCCGGCTCGGATTACTTTTTCTCGGGAGCCGCAGGCGCTGACGCCGGAAGATCGGAATTCCAGATATCGGCACCGCACTTCCACTTTCCGTCGGCCTGCTTTTCCCAAACCTCGACGTATTTGCCGTGATCGTTCAGCGGCTTGCCGCTTGGATCGTTGATGGTCAGTTCATACGTCCCGCTCAAGCAGGCTAGATCGCCGGACTTCGCCACTTCCACTTTCGTCGCCTTCCAACTGATGGAAAGGCCGGGGCTTGCGAGCAGATCTTGCCAGACCTTGCGGATCGCTTCCTTTGTCCTTGCCGCGGAAGCGTTCGGAGGCATCACAGTGGCATCGTTGGAGTAGTACGACACCGTTTTATCGAGGTCTTTCGCTCCCGCCGCTGCGGACCATTGAGCATCGAGATCGCGAAGAGTTTGTTCGATCTTCGTGTCCGCGGATGACGTCGTGCCGACAAATGCGAATGAAAGCAGAGCGATGCAACCGGACAGGCATAATGGTTTTGTACTCATGGCTTCATCGAGCCCGGAATCGAACGTGGCGTCAATGTTTTTCCAAACCCTAAAGTCGCGCCTGGCGTTCGAGTTGAATTGCGCCCCGCCGAGGACGCGAACGTCTTACCGCGTTTTCCGCCGCAACGAAGCACTTGGCAGCCTAGGAAACGCTCGAGAATTCAGGCCTGTACTTTGCCAACCCGGCAACACCAGCCATTTTCGCTTGGTCCAGAACCAGCAACATGAATACGTTATCGGGGACGTCCCATTCGCATTTGATTCCATGTTCGCTGGCGGGTTTGAATCCGAATCGGGGATAGTAGTCCGCGTGGCCTACGACAATAATAAATGGACAGCCATCGTCCTTGAGTTTCCGATTCCCCGCTTCGATCAGTTTAGTTCCAATTCCCTCGCGCTGGCATTGTGGAAGTACCGCCATGGGACCCAGTGCGGCACCTTCAAATTTGCCATCGATGGATAGCGGACTGTACATGATGTGACCCACCACTTGACCGTTCAGTGTCGCAACCAGGGAAAGCAACGCGGCTCCGTTCGCTCTCAATGCGTCAACGATGTTGCTTTCTTGATCTTGCCAGAAGGCGCGCCTGTTCAGGTCACGAACAGCCGGCACGTCATCAGAACGCTCTTCTCGAATCTCGATCACACCAACCTATTTCTTCGTCGTTACACGGGTAACAGTGAAAATCTCGCTCGGAAGGACCTGACCGTCGGGCCGGCCTGGTCCTTCCTGTGAAATGATGCGGGACTTAAAAATCTTTTCAGTGAGTTCGATGATTTCTTCGACGGCTGTCGAATCCGAAGACTCGTCGCTAAATCGCCAGGTCGTAATCAACCGGCCGTGTTCGATCCGCCATTTTCCGCGGGAGTTATCTCCTTCGTCCGGTGGATCCATGATCCAGGTTCCGTCCGCGCGATATTGAGTGTCGTGCCGATGACCGTGCCATGTTCCAACCAAAAGGCGCGATAAAGTTGCATCGTCCGGAAGCGCCAGTGCGATGGCCGGTGCAATCAAAGCGAAAAGAAAGAAGGCGTAACGCATCGGAACTCACCTTTTAAACCAGAAATAATCAGAAATTCTTCGCTTCGCTCAGAATGACATTAGAAGATGGCTGCTAGTGCTTCTGGGAGATATACGCAAAAATCTTCTCGTTGTATCGGCGGGCATATTCTTCCTGTCGTTTTCGAAGTGGTATGTCGTTCGTGACGCAACCGATTCCAGCATTGGCTTGGGGATATTTCTTGGCCACCTCGAACGGGACACCGACTGGCATTGACGCGATGCTGCCGGACCAATAAA
>QHXD01000656.1:5533-7406 GCA_003223895.1 Acidobacteriota bacterium | reverse complement strand
GCAAGTCCCTGAAACCCGGAAGACCGCGCAACGGTCCGGCCGGGCGGAACTTGGGGAGGACACCTTGGGGCCAAACATGACGGCACTGGACGTCAACCTGGGCGCCAGCGCGCGCCGCCGCGATGAGGTGATCGACGACGTGCGCCAGCGCCTGGGAGAAATCACCGGCTTCAACTTCCGTATCATGCAATTCATTTCCGAGCGCATCGAAGAGACCCTGAGCGGCACTACCGCAACCGTGGTCGTGAAAGTATTCGGTCCCGACCTGGAGGTTCTCCAGTCGAAGGCGGCCGAAGTTCAAAGCGTCATGGCTGGGGTTCCGGGAATAACGGACCTCGCAGTCGAGCAACAGACCGGCGTACCAAAACTGTCCGTGCAATTCCATCGCGACGCGATGGCTCTCCATGGCCTGAACAGCGCAGATATGGCGGAGGAAATACAGGCCGCGCTCTTCGGCACGAAAGTGTCGGATGTTTTCGAGCAGCAGAAAGTGTTCGGCCTTGTTGTCCGGTTCGATCCCAGCTATGCATCCAATCTTGATGCGATGCGTGCGACGCTCATCGATACGCCGCTTGGAGGAAAGATTCCGCTGGACCAGCTGGCAGACATTCAAATTGTCAATGGACCGGACACGATCAATCGCGAAAATGCGCAGCGTCGTGTCGTTGTGTCCTCCAATGTCAGCGGCACGTTGTCGTCTGTCGTCGAGGAGGCCAAGAAGAGGATCGCTGAAAAGGTCCAGTTGCCCACGGGGTACTACATCGCCTATGGCGGCCAGTACGAAGCCCAGAGCGAAGCGTTCCGCGAAATCCTGCTGCTTGGTGTGGCAGCGGTAATCGGCATATTCCTGCTGCTCTTTCTGGCGTTTCGATCGCTCCGCCAGACGGTCCTCGTCATGTCCAACCTTCCGCTGGCGCTCATCGGTGGCGTGGCCGCAGTTCTGATTGCGAGCGGGGGAGAGACGTCCGTCGCGTCTCTGGTCGGTTTTGTCACGCTGTTCGGCATCGCCACACGCAACGGGATCATGCTCATGACGCACTACAACCATTTGATGATCGAAGAACGCATGCCTTTTGGGCGTGATCTGGTCGTCCGAGGTGCAATGGAAAGGCTGTCCCCCATTCTGATGACGGCACTCACCGCAGGCCTCGCCTTGCTGCCGCTTGCGCTCAGCGCCGGAAGGCCCGGCCGCGAGCTGGAGCAGCCGATGGCTGTGGTCATCATCGGAGGGCTGCTCACATCGACATTCCTGAACATGATTGTTTTGCCTGCTCTGTTTCTGAAATTCGGCCGCGCCTTCCAGCCGGAAGAGCGGGCGATCCTGGAACGGAAGATCGCCCGCGAGCACCTTTCGTTTCGAAATGAGGGACTATGATGAACACGATTCTCCTGCTCATGCTTCAAGCCACGCTCGGCGGGTCGCCGGTCAGCGATACCGGCACATCGGTCGAGCAGCTCACGCAAATTGCAATAGCGCAGAACAAAACTCTTCAAGCCGCGCGCGAGCAGCTCCGGCAGGCCGAGGCACGTCTGACCCAGGCGGGACTCCGTCCGAATCCCTCACTGGATTTTTCCAGCTCCACCGATGCGTTATTGGGCGGCGACGGCGATAGCGGGTTTGCGGTCACCTTCTCGCAACCGATCGAGATCGGTGGTAAGAGAACAAAACGCATTCGCCGGGCTGAAGCCGAGCTGGAGGTGACGAAGGCGGAGATTGCCGATGCCGAGCGCCGATTAACCGGTCAATTGAAAGAGGCCTACCTTCAGGCGATTGAAATTTCCGCCAGACTGAGTTTTTTCGACCGGACCCGCCAGCTCAATCGGCAGACGGTGGAAGTCATGAACGTCCGTCTGGCAGCAGGCGATGCGTCGC
>QHXD01000656.1:0-5484 GCA_003223895.1 Acidobacteriota bacterium | reverse complement strand
ATGCTGGAGATCCGCAGGCTCGCGGGCATCGCGTCGGCCGCCTCCCTTTCACTGAGACCGCTCGCGCCCGCCGCGCCAGCTGTACGTGACGAAGTTGGCCTCGTTGAAATCGCGTTAAGCAGCCGTCCGGATCTTCAGGCAGCGCGCTTGCGCGAAGCGCTTGCCGAGGCCGGGGTGGACCTTGCGCGATCGCAGGCAGTTCCCAACCTGACCGGATCCGTGCGCTATGCGCGGGAACCTGTCGTCAGCCGGCTGGCCAGCGCCACCCAACGCCGTGCTTTCGATCGAGAGAACGTGCTGGACTTTGGAATTTCAATCCCGCTGCCGCTCTGGAATCGAGAACAAGGCAATATTCGCGAAGCTTCGTCCAAAGTGACTCAGGCTAGAGCTGAGCGCGACGCCCTGGAAAACTCGATTCGCGCCGAAGTGACCACCGCATCGCGGCGATACCAGTCGGCGTTGAGAACTCTCGAGCTGATCCGAACCGGCGTAGTGAACGAGACACAGGCGGGATTTACGATCACCCAGCTGGCATACCGGCTTGGTGACATGCGGCTTCTCGATGTGCTTGTCCAGCAGCGCTCACTTGTCGATGCACAGATCGCCGAATTAACAGCCGAAGCCGAAGCCGCCGCGGCGGAGGCCGGACTGGAACTGGCTGTTGGCGGAAGTGTGAACTAAAAGGGGCGGCGCTTCCCACACATTCCAGGTCGCCTGCAATCCGCTGGGAAGAACATCCTCGGCGTCCTGCCGGCTGTGAGTGACGCTGTACGCGGCGGAATTACCAACGGATAGTGCTCCTGCTAAACGCTTCAAAGATCTGTTCTCCGATCTGGCCACTCTTGTTAACCGTTGGCGTCAAGATATGCTCCTCAATGAGAAGACCCCGCAGCCCCCCGATTTGTTACAACTTTCTACTGCTGCTAAACACAAAAATCCGCAACTTCGTAACGAACAACAGGAAATCCGAATTTGAAGTGTTCTTTTTTCAATTCCGCGACTGGAATTCAAATTTGAAGTGTTCTTTTTCCATTTTCTGGCCCATTGACCCGCCTCCGGACGCGATAGCTGCCGCTCTGTAACTCACCTTGCCGGCAGCGTCCTTGTCCGCGGCGGGGCCATCAGCCTCCTGATGGTGTCGGCTTCCGTATGTTGTTCCGCCGGACACCCGAAGGGTTGCGGGTCCCTTCCGCGCCCTTCGAAGATCATGAACGCCTCGAGCTTGTTCGAAAGCGGGACGGGCGAAAGCGAAACCCGGGCCGCGCAACTGATCGGGCTGCATCCCAAATCGATTTATCGCCTGCGCCGGCTTGGCCTCTGACTTTAGTTCCTGCCTGTACGAAGAGAGATCGATAACGTACCGGCCTCGCCGGAAGTCCGATCAAGGACGAGGATTCTGAGCCTCGCCGCCGCGGCCGGAATCCTGCAGCTCCATATTTCCTGCCGAACCATCGCGGAGCGCGACAGCGTGGTGTTCGGGAGCTAGTGTCAAATGGATTGTCTGTAAAGGAATCTTGCCGATTTGGTTACCGCTGGCTGAAGCAAAACGTATCATCAACTGAAGATCGCTCTCCCGGCGCCCGGCCTTTTGCGTCCACTGAATTCTTGCGGCGTCCAAATGCAGGTGCAGGCTCAAGGAGTTGTCATGATGTTCCACGACAGCAGTCATCGGAATGGCTGTGCTTTCAACCAGCTTGGTAAAAGAATTTCCGATTTCCGTGGCACTGGAAGAGGCGGCAACTCTAACGGGATCGCTGTCGGTGTATCCGCTACGATGTCGTACGCTAACGCCCGGGCGTTCACCTTTATCTTAATGGTTCGTGTGTAGACAGACGTTCAGGTTCACGTCTAACGTGTGCCCAAGCTGGTCGGCCGACGCCATCCTTCCAGATCGGTTTGTCGAGCTTTTCCGACGGGAACAGCCATCCGTCAGCGCCGGTATCGGGCGGTGCTTTGATCCAATCTGCCAAATCCCGAGTCAGTCCCCCGGACATATCGATTTACGCGCGCGAAACATCCGCGTAGTTCGTAGTAACGTCGCCCCGCCGGAGTGCGAAAATCTCTCCTGGACGCATGACCTAAGGGTCTGAAAATTGTTTTTAACTTTGCTGTTGACTCTATACTCGACTATAAAGTCTAAGCTTTACATATGCAGATCGGCCAATTAGCAAAAGAGACGGGGGTGTCGGTTCAAACGGTGCGGTTCTATGAACGGCAGAAGCTCCTTCCAGAACCGTCTCGAAAAGATTCGGGGTATCGGATTTACGGACCGGAACACGTGAAGCGACTTCAATTCGTCCTTCAGTCCAAAGGTCTGGGATTCTCCCTGGCCGAGATCCGCGAGATCCTGCAAATGAGGGAATGCGGCCATTGTCCTTGTGATGACGTAGTTGGTTTCGCAGAAAAACATCTGAAGGAAGTCCAGCGTCATATCGCCGAGCTGACCCGTTTTGAGGACCAATTGACGCGAGCGTTAAGGCAATGGCGCAGGAAAGGCGACCGCAATGTTTCTGCGGACGCCATCTGCGTTCTAATAGAGCGAACAATGGAGACAGGCAAAGCTAAGATCGGGAGAAAAACTAATGTTGGACGATAAGACAAGCCGGACTGCTCGCTAGCGCGCCGCCCTGTTATGGATCAGTCCTGTTATCGTAATCGTGGCGGCGATCGTGGCGTATTCTGCCAGCACCTCGAAAGATTCGAAATCGCCGAATTCCAGTGCTGGCCAAATGCAAACCATCAGCATGCCACTAGAGGGAATGGTGTGCGTGTCTTGCGCCGCCCGGGTCAAACGGACTCTGAAGGGCATGGACGGCGTGCAGGACGTTGAAGTAAATCTAGAACGTCGAGAGGCGCTAGTGCGCTTTTCGCCAGATAAGGTTACGCCAGACCGGATGGAGTCCGCAATTAATGCGCTCGGATACAAAGCCGGAAAGTCGCGGGCTGTGGAGTCCCAGTGACCTTAGAGGAGTTCCTTCGGCATTTCGGCTACTATGGTGGCCCCGTATTTGTCCTGGCAATTCTGCCTCTGGCCGGGATTGTGGCAAGTTCAGTTTGTCCCTGCACGATTCCCGTGGGAATCGGCATCGCGGGTATGACCAGCACTTCGGAAGCCCGGTCCCGCAAGAGCGGCTTCTCTATCGCAGCTGCGTTCTTTACTGGGATCGTCATAAATTTGGCGCTATTGGGGGCAGTCTCTGGCCGCCTGGGCGCCATTCTTGGTGAGTCGTTTGGCCGCTCTTGGGCAGTGACGATGGCATTGGTTTCACTGATTGCGGCGCTCGTGGCCTTCCGCGGACCGCGGCTGGATATCGACAAGCTCTCAATGATGCGCCGCCCGGGCGTCCTGGGTGCGTTCGCCTACGGATTCATATTCAGTCTCGGGACTTCGGCTGCGCCCTTGCTGCTCGTGCTGACTGTAGCAGCCGCTCACCGCACGCTAGCTTATGGAGTGCTGCTCTCTGTTGCTTTCGGCATCGGCAGAGGACTGCCTTTTCTTTTGGTCGGCGTGTTCGCTGGATCGCTGGGTCGATTCGCACGAATGCAGCGCTGGCGGAAAGCCATTCAGATACTCAGCGGGACTGCTCTTCTCTTCGTCAGCGGCTATTACGGATGGGTTTTCACAAGTCTGATTTGAGTTGAGATCAGGAATAGTTGCACTGAGTTTCTGCTGACCGCGACGCTCCTTGAACCTAAGGCAATCGCAAGGTTCACCTAAACGATTAAAGGGATTTGATTATGAATACCGCAACAACTGCTGAACGTTTGTGGAGCGAAGAACCATCGCAACGGCCCGACCGGCGACGAATCCGCGCGCATATCGGCGGGCTGCACTGTTCTTTGTGCACGGGGACGATTGAAAAGGCGCTGGGCAAGCGGCCGGGTGTGGACAAAGTTTCCGTGAGTCTGACCCACGAACAGGCTCTTATCGAGTACGACCCGAACGTGGCACGCGCCGAAGACCTGCTGCAAGTCCTCAAGGACATCGGCTACACCGTTTCCGACCCGCGCAAGTTGGCGCCGTTTGAGCAACAAGAGCGAGAATTGGTGCGTGAGCGCCGGCGTTTCCTGACCGCACTGACTGCGAGCGTCGCCGCAATGGGCTTGGCAGGATACCCGGTCAGCACCCTCTGGTTCTGGCTGTGCGTCTTTTCCATCGCGAGCCTCGTGGTGTTCTCGTTCGTTGTCTTGCACAGCTGGGGCACTCGTGTGGCTCTGGCCGGCTCGGCCGTTCTTGGTGCGTTTGGCGCCGGCGTTTATTATCTGCAATTGCAGGGCACATTCGGCGCAGCCACTTCATGGCTGGCGGGAGCCCTCGGCGTGTTCCTCATCTTCGGAGTAGGCTGGCACATTTTAAGGATGGGTGCAGCGGCACTGCGGCGCGGCATACTTAACCAGCACGTGCTAGTTGAATTCGGGGGACTCGCGGGGCTAGCCGGCGGGATAGTCGGCCTAGTATGGCACCCGCCCGGTTTCCCGACGACAGCGTTTTTCTCGGTAGCGGTTATGGTGCTCACTTATCACATCTTCTCCGAATGGCTCTCGCTAATCGTGAAGACGCGCAGCTCGCAGGCGGTAAAGAAGTTGTTGGATCTTCAGCCTGACGTTGTGCGTGTGGTAAGGGACGGCAAAGAGGTCGAGGTGCCGTTCGATGAAGTGCGTGTTGGCGACCTGGTGCGCATACGCCCGGGTGAGCGGGTGTCGGTAGATGGCATGGTTGAATCGGGGGAGTCGGACGTGGATGAATCGCTCGTCACTGGCGAGCCAAAACTTATCCAGAAGCGCGCCGGGGCCCGGACCATCAGCGGTTCTTTGAACGGTCACGGCACGCTGCTCGTACGGGTGACTGTGGTGGGCGAAGAAAGCTTTCTCAGGCAAGTGATACGCAGCGTGGAAGACGCACGGGCGCTGAAACCCGGCCTCTTACACCTTGTAGACCGCGTGCTCCAGGTTTACACACCGCTCGTACTGCTCACCGCCGCCGCGGCGACTCTCTTCTGGCTCCTCTTTCCCATGATCGGTGGAGGCTCGCCCGATGTGCAGCGGGCGATGTTTGCCGGTCTGAGCGTGCTGGTGATGGGTTATCCCTGCGCAGTCGGAATTTCAGCGCCGCTTTCCATCGTCCGCGGAGCGGGCGAAGGGGCCGAGCGCGGCGTGCTAATGCGAACCGGCGAGGCGTTTCAGGCGTTGCGGCGTGTGCAACGCGTGGTTTTCGACAAGACTGGAACGCTAACCGAGGGTCACCCGGCCTTACGAGCGATCGTTCCTGTGGCCGCCGCCACGGAAGAAGAACTGCTCGCGCTCGCAGGAGCCGCAGAGGCCGGGTCCGAACACCCGCTCGCCCGGGCCGTGGTGGAAGAGGCGTTCAAACGAGGTGTCGGCCTGCCCGAAGTGGAGGGATTCGTGGCGGTTGCCGGTAAAGGCGTCAGGGCGCGCTTGGTGGACAAGAAACTGATTGTCGGCAGCCCCTCTTTTCTCGCGAGC
>QHXD01000084.1:543-16227 GCA_003223895.1 Acidobacteriota bacterium | reverse complement strand
CCGCTTTTGATGGCAATCAGTTCAAAATTCAGAGTGTCGTCCTGCTCCGGATTCAGCGGTTCCCCTGAAGATTTGCAAAACACGAAATCCTCCACGGAAACGGGCGCTAGGGGAAACTGGATCCCGGAACCGGATCGTTTTTGAGGGTCACGAGCAAACTCCGGTGGCTTGGACTTGGGTTTCTAACCCAGCTGGATGGTCGAAAATGGACCAAAAAAAGGATTGAGAAATTTGTCGAGATAGCCCAGGAAAACCAGTATGTTCAGCGGCGGACAAATTTCTTTGAGTTGTAATTTGAAGGCGCTCTCCCCGATGTCCGGGAGAGGGGGACCTCCGATTTGCGGTCGCTGATGTTTCAGAGTTATGTCCGTAAAGTTCTTAACTCTGGCGGGTTTTTAGTGGGTTAGGGAGCCTCCAAGCCCGATGACACAGCCACAAGTGTACTCCCCTCCTTTTGAAGGAGGGGTGGCTGCGCCATCAATAAAATGCTGCGAAGCCACCTTAAAAGGCGCAGACGGGGGTGGTCGCTCACGCACGATGTTTCAAAAAACGCATTCCGCGACGCAACTTGTAAGCGACCACCCCGGCCGTGCCTTTTCGGAACGGGTCATTTTTCTTGATGGCACGGCCACCCCTCCTTCATAAGGAGGGGAATGCGGCCTGACCTGTAATTCATTCGCACCTTGCCGGTCACTCCTTTACTCCAAGCACCGGGAGGTCGACTTTCAACGGCAGCTTTGAGCGCGGGTGTGCGACACTCCCGCAGTCGAGATGCACTACTTTTCCCCGACTTCCTGAATTCCTACACAAAATTTGAACCAGGATGGTCAGGCGCTTTTTTCGAATGCGGAGATTACGGCTTCATGTTTGAGGACGTAGCCGAGTTCGTCGAGGTTCTCCAGGATGCAGGTTTTCGCGAACGAATCGATGGGGAATGTTACCGTTGGGCCGCCCTCAATCGAGAGCGTTTGAGCAGCGAGGTCGACGGTCACGAGGGTTCCCGGTTTCAACAGCGCGTGCGTTTTCGGATCGACGACGATCGGGAGAAAGCCGTTCTTGAGAGCGTTCTGGCGAAAGATGTCGGCGAAGCTCGTCGAGACGACAGCTTTGAAGCCAAAATCCGCCAGCGCCCAGACGGCGTGCTCGCGTGAGCTGCCGCAGGCGAAGTTGTTACCGGCTACGAGGACCTGAGAACCCTTTTCCACCTGAAACTCGGTGCGATCTTCGAACAGATGCGATCCGATGCCCACTTTGTCTGTCACCTTCAGAAAACGCGCGGGGATGATCTGATCGGTGTCGATGTTTTCCTGTGGAACGACGACGACGCGCGATGAAAACTTCATGACAATCCTCCCAGGCGCCGCGGATCCGCGACGCGGCCTTCGACGGCGCTTGCAGCCGCAGTGAGCGGCGATGCCAGAAGCGTACGGGCTCCTCTTCCCTGGCGGCCTTCGAAATTTCGATTGCTGGTGCTGACCGCGACCTTGCCGGCAGGAACGGCATCGCCGTTCATTGCGATGCACATGCTGCAGCCGGCTTCGCGCCACTCGGCGCCCGCTTCCTTGAAAATCTTGTCCAGGCCTTCGGCTTCAGCCTGACGCTTCACTTCGTAGGAGCCCGGAACGACGAGCATCCTTACCGACGAATTCACTTTCCGGCCCTTCATCAAATGGGCAGCGTTTCGCAGATCGGAGAGGCGGCTGTTCGTGCAGCTCCCGATGAACACGACGTCCACGGGATGGCCGAGCAGAGCCTGTCCCGGTTCGAGCGCCATGTATTTCAGCGCCGCGGCGTCCGCATCGTTCTGGGGCTGCGGCACGCGGCCTGTTAATGGGATCGCCATTCCGGGATTCGTGCCGTAGGTGATCATCGGCTCGAGAGCGTTAACGTCGATCGTGATGCTGTGGTCGTAGTGAGCGCCGTCGTCGCTCGGAAGCTTTTTCCATCGAGCGACCGCTTCGTCCCAGGACTTTGCTTTCGGCGAGAACTCGCGGCCGGAGAGGTACTGGAAGGTTGTGTCGTCAGGAGCGACCAGGCCGGCGCGGGCGCCACCTTCGATCGACATGTTGCAGATCGTCATACGGGCTTCCATGTCGAGACCACGAACGGCAGTACCCATGAATTCGAAAACGGACCCAGTGCCGCCGCCGGTGCCGATCTTGCCGATCAGCGCGAGGATCATGTCCTTGGCCGTGACGCCGGGCTGAAGTCGTCCGTCGAAGTCCACGCGGGAGTTTTTCGACTTGCGCTGGAGCAGGCACTGCGTCGCGAGCACCATCTCCACTTCACTGGTTCCGATGCCGTGGGCAAGCGCTCCGAAGGCTCCATGAGTGGACGTATGGCTGTCGCCGCAGACAATCGTCTTGCCGGGCTGAGTGACGCCCAGTTCGGGACCGATCACGTGGACGATGCCTTGTTTCGGGCTCTCGAGGTCATAGAGGGCAATTCCGAAGTCCTTGCAGTTCTGGGCCAGTGTCCGGACCTGGTTCGCGGCAATCTCATCGAAGCCGATGAGGGAGCGGCTGGTGGTAGGAATCGAGTGATCCATTGTCGCCACCGTCTTGTCCGGGCGGCGCACTTTCAGGCCGCGGCGGCGGAGGCCGGTGAAGGCTTGCGGGGTCGTGACCTCGTGAATGAGATGGAGATCGATGTAAAGAATCGCCGGCGCGTCGGTCTCGGGAACGACGATGTGGGAGTCCCAGATTTTGTCGTATAGAGTTTTCATGGTGTTTTATTAACCGCGGCTTATTACGTTGCGTCAGGCATTCGAATATAGTCGCAGATCAGCTCGCCCATTTCCTTCGTGGAGACGATCCGCTCTTTGGATTTCTCGCGGCCGCTTCGGCTCTTGAGGTCCGGGGTCCGGTACCCGCGGCTGAGCACCTTGACGATCGCACGTTCGACCTTGGTGGCTTCGCGGGTCAATTCGAGCGAGTGATCGAGCAGCATCGCAGCAGACGAAATAGCCCCGAGAGGATTCGCGATCCCTTTTCCCGCGATGTCCGGGGCGGATCCGTGAACGGGTTCATAGAGTTCGATCTCCCCGCCGATACTGGCGGACGGAAGAAGGCCGAGGCTGCCGGCCAGCATGGAAGCTTCGTCGCTCAGGATGTCGCCGAACATGTTGCTGGTCACGATCACATCAAACTGCTGCGGTTTCGCGATGAGCTGCATCGCGCAATTGTCCACATACATGCTTTGAAACGAGACGTCGGGAAACTGCTTCGCTACTTCCGAACAGGTTTCGCGCCACAGGACCGAACTCTCCAGCACGTTGGCCTTATCCACGGACGTCACTTTTCGATGACGATGCCGCGCGAGCTTGAATGCCACCAGCGCGATGCGCCTCACTTCGTCACGGCTGTAGATTTCTGTGTTGAAGGCGTGCTCGTTCTCCTTGCCGCGCGGCGATCCAAAATAAATCCCGCCCAGCAGCTCGCGGACAATCATCAGGTCCACACCGCGAACCACGTCGCGGCGGAGGGGCGAGCTGTCCACCAGCGCCTCCGAAACGGTTACCGGACGGAGGTTTGCATAATTGCCGAGCAGCTTCCGCAGGTCGAGCAGGCCGTTTTCGCACTTCTTCCCGGGCGGCAGGTGATCGTATTTCGGATCACCCACCGAGCCGAGAAAAACTGCGGTCGATTTCAGGCAAATGTCTTGTGTGGCTTTTGGTAATGGTTCGCCGTGGCGTTCGATGGCAACCCCGCCGATATCGGCCTCGACGAATTCAAACTCATGGTTGTGCTCGCCGGCGATGATTTCCAGAACCCGGCGAGCCTCTCGCAGGACCTCCGGGCCAATGCCATCACCCGGTAGCCAGGCTATTCGCGCTTTCATGTATTGAAATCAGGTCCTGATCTTCAATTCTCTTCTTGCGGTCCGCGATCTGGAGGAACCTGGCGTAAGCTCTCTCCAGCTCTTCGCGCGTCAACGTGTAGCCCAGTTCGCGGTAACGCGCTTCGAGCGCGTGACGTCCCGAATGCTTGCCCAGCACGATCATGCTGCGCGGCACGCCGACGCGTTCCGGCGACATGATTTCATAGGTGACTGCGTTCTTCAGCATGCCATCCTGGTGGATTCCCGCTTCGTGGGCGAATGCATTCTCGCCGACGATGGCTTTGTTCACCTGAACCGGCTTGCCGGTGAGCTGGCTCAGCAACTGGCTCGACCGGTACAGCTCTTCGGTTCGGACTCCTGTCGTTACGTTGTAGTAGCGCTTCCGCGTGTCCACGGCCATGACGATTTCTTCCAGCGCCGCGTTTCCGGCGCGCTCGCCGATGCCGTTGATCGCGCATTCCACCTGGCGGGCGCCGTTTTCGATGGCCGCGAGGCTGTTGGCTACAGCGAGGCCGAGATCATCGTGGCAGTGCGTGCTGATGGTGATGCGATCGGCGTTCTTGAGGCGGTCGCGCAAGGTCCGGATGAGGTTTCCGTATTCGGCGGGAGTCTGATACCCGACCGTATCCGGTACGTTCACGATCGTCGCGCCCGCGTCGATCACGGCATCAAACACCGTGCACAGATAATTGATCTCGGTGCGGCCGGCGTCTTCCGCGGAGAATTCGACTTCATCGCAGAGCTTGCGGGCCCGCTCCACGGCCTTGACGGCGAGATCGAGCGCTTCGCCGCGACTTCTGTTGAGCTTGTACTTGAGATGGATGTCGCTGGTGGCCAGGAAGGTGTGGATGCGAGGCCGGTTCGCGCCTTCCAGCGCTTCCCAGCAGCGGTCGATATCGACCGGCACGGCGCGAGCGAGACCGGCGATGGTCACGCTGCGGATTTCCGCAGAGATCTTCTTCACGGCTTCGAAATCGCCTTCGGATGCGATCGGGAATCCGGCTTCGATGATGTCCACCTGCAGCCTCTCGAGCTGCCGTGCCATTTTCAGCTTCTCTTCCACGTTCATGCTGAAGCCGGGAGCCTGCTCCCCGTCTCTGAGTGTTGTATCGAAAATTGCGATTCGGTCCATCATGCTCTCCTTTGGTTCGCCCCAAGGATCCCCTGTAAAAAGATCTGCTGAAAGGTGGCTACGATTTCATCGCGGCGGCTCGGCCCCGTCGCCTTGTACCACTGATAGGTCCAGTTCAACATCCCCAGCAGCGCGAAAGCCGCCAGCTTCGGATTTACGTCCTTGATGTTCTGTTTCTTGACGACGTCGGCGATGAGCTTCGAGGTCATCTTGACGTATTCCTTTTTCCGCCGATTGATTCTTGTCCGGTCCGCCGGCGAGAGTGTCTTGCACTCATGAAGAAGTCCGGTGACCTCCAGATTGCGCTCCTCCAGGACCAGCTGCAGGTGAAGATCGATCATCGTCTTCAAGCGCTGCACCGGATCGGCAATCTCTTCGACGGGCTTTACAACGTACGATTCGGTCAGGTCGAGACCCGAGTCGAGGATGGTATACAGCAAACTCTCTTTGCTGGCCACGTGGTGATAAAGACCCGCTTTGGTCAGGCCGGCGGCGCGGGCAACGTCGCTCATGGAGGTGTTGTCGTAGCCTTTGCGATGGAAGACCTCGGCCGCCACCTCATAGATCCGATTGCGGGGGAAGTCACCGTTACCGTTCGTCTGCTGCTGTTGTTTTGCTCTTTTTGCGCGCATGAATCGACCTACCGACCGATCGGTAGGTAGGTTAATTCCGAATCGCCGTCCAAGTCAATGAGAACGTGTAGCGGTGAGCAAGTCGAACCAGGCGAGGCCCGGAAGCCGGCCGATCGTGGAGTCGATCCGGCGGGTAACTTCGGCCCCGGCCGAGTCTCCGAAAACGAATCGGATCATCCAGTTGACGTCGGGATCGGCCTTCACGCCGCTGCCGACCGGAGTCCAGAACTTGCGAAGCAGGAAGGTCGTCAGCCGCTGGGCGCGGCTCGCTTCCAGGGCCGCGCGCGCCTTGTTGTAGTAGAAGGAGAAGTGGCGACGCTCATCTTTGATGATGCGGTTGAGCACGGTCTTGAGCAGCGGATTCGAAGTCCGGCGCGCCAGAACGCCGTAGCCTTCCAGCGTTGTCAGTTCCTGGACGGCGCCCCAGGTCAGGTATGCAGCGTGAAAATGCCGGGTCAGGCTGCACATGAACGACGCCCCCAGTTCCTCGATCCGCTCGCGCAGCGACGCGCTGCGTTTCACCTCAACGTAGCGCCCCGGACTGACCTCCACGCCGGATACTCTGAGGAATTCGCGGATCACCCGGCCATGAAAGTACTCTTCGTAGGCCCAGCAGGAAAGAAAGGCCACCGCCTCGGGGTCATCGATCACACAGGTGCGAAGAATCGCGCGCAGGTAGACAATCGTGCTGGATTCCACGTCCATCATGTAGTGAAGGCACCGAACCTCGTCGTCCGTTAACGAATAGTTCTCTGCGGCGGAGAAATCGAATTCGGACAGATCCACTTTTTTGGAATTGGTCAAATATCTTTCCAAGTCGAAATTATTCACGTAATCATCCTCCCGTGCATGTCTACGGGGGGGTGGCGAGTTTTGGATGGGTTTTCGATCTCAAATCACTGATGGCCACTGCCCAATGCCCAATGGACTTGAGGATTGAGAAATGAACGGATTTCTCAATTCTCAATTTCATTAGCCATTAGTCAATCCTCAAGTCCATTGGGCATTGGGCAGTGGCCATCAGTGATTTGGAAGAGGCAGGAAACTTTCTCGAAACTTTCGTATTACTGGTTCGTAATAACAAGATAGTTAAACATGTACGCTTCAGTGGAGACTCAAGCGCCTCAAGACCAGGACTTTGCGGACATCTATAAAGCGCACTACCGCCGCGTCTTCAACCTGTGCCGGTACTTGCTGAATTCGTTTGACGCGGCCGAGGATGCGACGCATGAGGTATTCCTGCGCGCGCAGCGCAAGCTGGAGAGCTACGACCCGTCGCTTCCCTTCTCGAGCTGGCTCCTGGGCATTGCCAGCAATCACTGCATCGACCTGTTGAGGCGGCGCGGAACCGAAAGACGCCTGTTCGAGGTGGAGGGTTCCGATGCGCCGGAAGCGCGGTCGGCGGGCCCGAGTCCGCTGGGTCAATTGCTGGCCGCCGAGCGGGGAGACGATATCCGCTCGGCCCTGTCGGAGCTTCCGGAGAAGTACCGGGTGCCGCTGGTGCTGGCATACTTCAACGAACTCAGCTACGACGAGATTGCCCGGACGCTGGGTCTGGCGAGGAATAACGTGGCGACGCTGATTTTCAGAGGCAAGCAGCAGCTGCGGCAGAAGTTGCAAAAGGAGAAACGAAGTGGCCTGTCTGGATGAATTCACATGCTCCGTTTACGCCGACGGCGAGCTGACGGAAGCTGAAGCGAGTCAGGTGGCCAAACACCTACAGACTTGTGGGACCTGCTGTGAGATGGTCGAGGCGCTGCGCTGCGAAAGCCGGGTGTTGGTGGAGTGCCTGCAGGACCTCGACGGATGTGAATGCCCGGCGGTCGCTGCGCCCGAAGGCAGCGTTGCGAGCCTCGCGAAGGTGGGAGCGTTCACGATCGCCGCAGCCACGGTGATTCGTGCGGCGCTGGGATTCCTGGGCAGCCTGGAATTGCCGGCGAGCCTGGAGTGGCTGGATCCGACGCGCACAGCGGGACAAATAAATCTTGCGATGAATGCGATCACGTACGTTCTCCTTGGAGGAGGTTCCATGGTGGAGTCCATTCTCAACAGTGCGACCTTAATTGCACTCAATCTGGTTGCCCTGATCGTCGCAGCGATGCTGCTTCGCCGGTCCATCGCGATGACTGCGATGCTGAGCGTGATCGTATTTCTGGCCCTGTTCTCTTCTTCCACTTATGCCCTTGATATCCGGAAAAGCGATGACGGGGTCATTACCGTGCCCCAGGACGAAATCATCGATGACACGCTGGTCGTCTTTGGAGACTCCGTCAACATCGACGGCACCGTGAACGGCGACCTGATCGCATTCGCACGCAACGTGAGTGTCCGGGGAATGGTAAAGGGAAATGTGATCGGCTTCGGCCAGCATGTCACCGTGGAAGGGATGGTCCAGGGCAGCATCCTTGGCTTCGGTCAAACCGTGCAAACCCGGGGGCACGTTACCAATAACGTTTACGGTTTCGGACAGAACGTCGGAATCGCGACTGGAGCGGAGGTCAGCGGAAATGCGGCCCTGTTCGGCAGCGAAACGGACATTGGCGGATCCATCGGTCATGACCTCTGGGCTTTCAGCGGCCGGACGGACGTGCGGGGCAATGTTCTGCACAATGTTAATGCCTACTCGGGACGCGTCACGGTGTCGGCTCCGGCGCGCATCGTTGGGAACGTAACCGCGCGCGTTCCAAGGAACGACAGCGTCCGTGTCGAGCCCGGCGCCACGATCGGCGGAAAAACCAACATTCAGGTCACGCCGCCGGAACCGAATCGGTTTGCTACATTCTCTTTCTATGTACGGCAAATCATCTGGCTTGCCGCAGCTTTCGTCACCGGCCTCATCCTGTTCTGGCTGTTTCCGGCTCTCACACGCATCAACCTGGACTCGGCCCGGACGTTGCTGACCGCTGCCGGAATCGGATTTCTTGCAGCGTGCGCGACGCCCATTGCGGCGATCATCATTTGCGTCACATTGATCGGCCTGCCGATTGGGCTCACCACGCTGGCGCTCTGGCTCCTGGGCCTCTACCTTGCGAAGATCGTGCTGGCCGGGTTCTTCGGACGCGCTTTGCTCGGAGGACAGGGCGAGCAGCGCCCTGCTCCCGCATTGGCGTTGCTTGCAGGCCTGGTCCTGGTTCTGATTGCGGTCAATCTTCCGTTTGTCGGCGGGATCATCAATTTTCTGCTCACACTGCTTGGCCTTGGCGCCATCATCATGACGCTGTACAACCGAAGACAGAGTCTCGAGGCTGCCTGAAGTTTTAGATCTACGCCGCCTTGTGTTCGCGCGACGCCAGAATCTCGTCCGCGGCGCGATAACCCGTAGCAATCGCGCCATGGACGGTTCCGAAATGGCCATCGACGTTGGTCGCTTCTCCGGCAAAGAACAGTGTGTTCGCGACAGGTTCTGAAAGAGCCCACGGCGCGCTCATTGCACCGGCCGGGACGTAGCTGTAAGCGCCGAGTGAGAACGGGTCGATTTGCCAGTCCGCTACTACATAACTTCGAAGTTCCCGCATCAGAGCTCCCGGCGATCTCTTCACGGCGTGGGCCAGTGACGACACCGCAGCATTGAGAAGATCGTCGTCATCCATGCCCGCCAGCGCTTCGGCGGCAGTGCCTCCGGCCCAGCCGACCAGAACCGGCGAAACGACGGGACGCGTCGTCCACCACGTACGAAACTTCTGGTCCTGCGCATGTAGAAAAGCGAGATTGCTGATCCCATGGTCCTCCCAGAACGGGGATTGAAAACACAGGATCACTTTGATCACGTGGCCCATGACCAGTTGCCGCGCAGCATCCGCCTTGGCTGGAAGCGGCGGATTGAAGTTGACGATATTCGCCTGCAATACCGCCAGCGGCAAAGTGACAACAGCCTGCTCCGCTACGAACTGATTCGCACGGACGTATCCCCGACGCCACTCGATATCGTGAACGATCGTATTCAGGTTAATGTCCGGCTTCGGCTCTCCTTCAAACGAGCTTAGCCAGCGCACCACGTGGTCATAGCCTCCAAGGATGCGATAAGGCGTATCGCCGGAAATTTCATCCGAGGCCTGTTGCGCAAGTCGAAGGGACTCCACGCTGATCCGGTCTGCGCGCGCGGCATTGAATCCTTCAACGAATCCGATGGCCGTACGCCTGGTTTCTTCGTTAAAGTCGAAACCGCGAATGAATTCGCTGAATGACACGTCCCGCTCAATCTTCGCGTTCTTTAACGTCTCGGCCACTTTTTCCCAACGCTGCCAGAAGTCGTCGTACTGTTGGACGACACCGCGTTCCGAGCACCAGTGATTGCCCTCCAGCGAACCGAGCACCAGATTCTGATCCCGTACAATTTCCCAGATCTCTTCGGGCTGACCGTGGACGAATTCCGCCCCAAGTTCCAGTGGGATAGGTAAAGTGCGATCGCGCACGGTGTGGATGCGGCCTCCCAACCTGTTGCGCGCTTCAAGAATGGTAACTTGCAGACCTGCCGCGGTTAGCTTCCGCGCCGCAGCCAGGCCGGCGACTCCGGCGCCGATGACAAGTACAGAATGCATGATTCCCCCATAAAAGATTAGACTCTTTAAACTCTCGGAGGTGCCGATGACAGACAAACTATTGCTCATTCTCGACAAAGAAGCTCGACAAACCGACGCCGAAGGAATCTGGCCCGCGCGGTCCATCCAGGCCCTGAGGGATTCCGGCCTGATGGGACTCACGCTGCCGGCTGACGCCGGCGGTGGCGGTGCCGGTATGCGGCAATTCGCTGAAGCCATCGAAAAAATCGCCGCGCATTGCGCGTCGACTGCAATGATCTATTTGATGCACGTCTGCGGCGCAAACATGATCGCCGCTTCGTCTTCGCCTCGACGCGCGGAACTCGTAAAGACGATGACAGCGGGCAAAGCTGTCGCAACCCTCGCCTTCAGCGAGAAGGGATCTCGCAGCCACTTCTGGGCTCCGGTCAGCCGCGCTTCCTCGAACAGCGGCTCCACCATCCTCAATTGTGAGAAGTCATTTGTAACCAGCGCCGGCCATGCGGACTTTTACGTGGTTTCGACAGGTGCCATCGGAGCGAAGAGCCCGATCGATTCAACGTTATATATCGTCGAGAAGAATGCTCCCGGCCTTGAATCGAAGGGCGCATGGAATGGCATCGGCCTGCGTGGAAATGCGAGCGGACCGATGTCGATCCGCAACTGTCACGTTGACGACAACGCCCGCCTCACAAACGAAGCCGAAGGATTCAAGGCAATGATGGAAATCGTTCTTCCATGGTTTCAGATCGGAAGCGCTGCCGTCTCGATCGGAATTGCCGAAGCGGCATTTGCGGGGACGGTGGCGCATACCACCAGCGCCAGATTCGAACATTTGAACGAGTCGCTTGCCTCCGCGCTCGCGCGTCTGGCGCGGATGCGGCTGGCGATTGATTCGTCGCGGGCGTACCTCGATCATACGCTGTTACGGATCGAGAAGGGTGCACCCGATGCCATGCTTTTCGTTCTGGGTTCCAAGGCAACCGCCGCGGAAATGGCCCTCGCCGGCACCGATGAAGCGATGCGCGCCTGCGGAGGCGCCGCATTCAGCCGCGACCTCAGCGTCGAGCGGAACTTTCGCGACGCGCGCGCGGCTTCGATCATGGCGCCCACCACGGACGCGCTTTACGATTTCATTGGAAAGGCCGTTGCAGGTTTGCCGTTATTCTAGGTGAAGCGAACGCGGGCTAAAGCCCGCGACTACATTTCAGGCATCACGCTTTGTCCCCAATGTAGTCGCGGGCTTTAGCCCGCGTTAAGGAGAGTTCTAATGTCGAACGTCGTGAACGTCGGTGTGGTGGCTTACGATCCGAAGGTCGTGACCATATGGGAAGGAATAAAAGAGTACTTCGAGGCGAACGGTGTCCCCATGGACTTCGTTCTTTTCTCGAATTACGACGCGCAAGTGGATGCGCTGCTCAAGGGATGGATTGACATTGCCTGGAACACGAATCTGGCATACGTCAAGGTTCATCGCAGGACCGACGGGAAGTGCGGTGTTCTCGCCATGCGCGACACGGATGTGGGCTTTACCTCGAAGATCGTTGCGGGCGCGGGAACCGGCGTCGAAAACCTCGGCGGCCTGAAAGGTAAACGAGTCGCATTCGGCTCTCGCGATTCGGGACAGGCGAGGATTCTTCCCGCTTATTTCCTCAAGCGCAACGGAATCGATCCAGCCAGGGATATCACGGCAATTCACTTCGATCTGGATGTGGGGAAGCATGGCGATACCGGAACCAGTGAGGTCGAAGTATTGAACTCCGTCATGAAAGGTGAGGCCCAGGCCGGCGCGATCGGGGATCAGTACTGGGCTCGCGCCCTTTCGGAGAACCTGGTCGATAGCGGGAAGGTCCGGGCGATCTGGACTTCGCCGGGATACTGTCATTGTAACTTCACCGTGCGCGACAAAGCCGGCGAGCAAAGATTCGCGCGATGGACGGACACCTTGCTTGCGATGGATTACAACAAGCCATCGGACCGCAAGATTATGGACATGGAAGGCTTGAAGCGCTGGGTCCTCCCCGAACTGGATGGCTACAGGGCTTTATTCGAGGCCGTTGATGAGTTCCAATTTTTCGGTGCATAGCATCGACGCCCGCGGCCTTTCGGCAACGGACGGCCTTTTGCTGCTGGTCACGCGCTCGCTCGACAAACTGAAGGCCGGCGAGATTCTCGAGATCCTATCGGATAATCCATCCGCCGAGCATGACCTGACCGCGTGGTCGCGGCTGACGGCCAATCGCTGGATTGGAACGACCACGTCCAACGGGCGCAAGTCTCATCGCATCGAAAAAGGCTCGTCGTTACGCGTCCTGACGGATCGCTGAAGACGAAGCTGCAGCGGGCGATTGCTGAACGAGCATCGGTACTTTCAGGCATCAAGGGATTGAATCCCCTTGTCGAAGAGTCCCTCGTCATACTCGCGGCCGGCGGCCTGTCGCCTGACCGGCTGCCTGCCGGGACGAAAGCTCGAGCCGAGCTCTATGACACCATGCATGAAAACCGCGTGCGCCGCCTCGTCGCCATCGGTTTTCGGGAACGCGAGGCAGAGGAACTCTCGACACTACATACTCCGAATTTTATGTAAACGCGGGCTAATCCAGGCGAATCGCGTAATCCGGGAAACAGTTCTCCGGATCGATCCCGTCGGAATCCAGAGTACTAAGGGGAACAACCGGTCCGGCCACCGGGCGGATAAACTTCGGGTCGAGAGCCTTCGCGATCTGGTCCTGCGCGTCTTCAAGATGCAAACGAGTGGCCCGGTCAGCCGTTTTCGGCAGCGCCTCCCGAATCGAGGCGCTCAGCGTGCGAAGTTCGCCGCGGAAGAACGCGCGCGCATCGTCGGTAGCGGGCAAGCGGCCGTTCAGGCGGTCGGCCATCGCGTCGACGAACAACCGCTGAGTGTTCCTCCGATACGCGTCGATTTTCACCTGAGGCGCGGCGAGCTCGCTCCAGATTCCCTTTCGGAGATCACCGAGGAAGTCCGTCGGCTTGTAAGCAGCCACGCCGTCGATCGCCTCCTGCTCGACGAGCCGCGAGAAACGCGCCGGATTCAGCACTGTGGTGAGGATGCGCTGTTGCGATATTTTCAAACGCTCCAGGACACCCGAAGGCTCGATGCGGCGAAGAACGTCGGCATGAAGCGCAAACGCCGGTACTTTGAATGCATTCTCGTTCAGGAATTTCACGGCGGCCGCCTGGCGTTCCTTCGGCACCGTCACGAATCGCACGCCTTGCTGGCCTGCGTGCTTCTGCTGCGACTCGAAACCTCCAATGAGTGCCGCCACGTGATTCATTTCCAGTACCCACTGGCCGAGAAGCCGGCCATAGACTTCCGCCAGATCGTTGTAAGGTTCGCCGGCTTTGCCGGTGGTTGCGCCGAGCAGCATAGACCCAACACGCTCGAGATTCTTCATGCCATATGTCGTGGACTTCACCGCGTCGGCGTCGCCAACGGCCTCAGTCAGGTCGCCGGGATCGGAACCCTGCGAGCCGCTGGTGGAGAATCGCAGCCAGGGCGTTGTGTCCTGTTCGCGAGCCCAGCGGTCGAGCGTTGATTTCTCGTCCTCCGGCGACTTCGCTGTGGGAATCGGCGCATAGCCCCAGTGCGTTGCCCACTTGTCGTATGGGCCGATGCCCGGAATGAGGTCCGCGACATCGATGTGGTCTTCCGGCTGTGCCGGATAGTTGAAGCGCGAGTAATCCATCAGCGTGGGCGTATGTCCCATTTTCTTGACCCAGTCGCGGTCATGGATCTTGTCCGCGGGATACGTCGAACTGGCTTTCATGTTGTGCTGGAATCCAAGCGTATGTCCCACCTCGTGAGCTACAACAAATTCCAGAAGCCTTCCCATCAAATCATCCGGAAGCGGAAGCTTCTGGGCGCGAGGATCCAGCGGAGCGACCTGAACGAAATACCAGTCGCGAACCAGGTTCATCACGTTGTGATAGAGCTGAATGTCTGCTTCGAGAATTTCGCCGGTTCGCGGATCGTGGATATTGGGGCCGGAGGCGTTCTCGGTCGTTGAAGGCAACCAGCGGATGACGGAATAGCGGGCGTCTTCCGGGCTCCAATCCGGATCTTCCTTCGGACCAGGCGCTTCCTTCGCGATGATGGCATTCTTGAATCCAGCTTCCTCGAATGCGGCTCTTGAGGTACGGCATCCACTTTGTAGTTGTTGCCGGGACTACCCAATAAACAATCGGCTTGACGGGTTCCGATAATGCAGCCGCCGGATCCTTCTTCTCGAGCCGATATCGCGTGATGTAACGGCGCTGCGGCGAGCGGTGCTCGTCCTGACCGTAGTCATACTGCCGGATGGAGAAGTATCCGACGCGCTCGTCAAAGAACCTCGGAGTCATCGGCTTTTCGGGCAGCTTGACCATGCTGTAATGCATGAGAACGGTTGCGCTGCCGCCGCGCATCCCACCCGCAAGGAGCGGATTGACCGGACCGGCCGGAGGATCGGTCGGCGCCGTGTACGTGTGTGTCGCTTCGACTTCGATATTCTGAGGGAACGATATGGCGCGGTCCAAATACGATCGGGTGTTATCCATGGCGCGCGCCCGCAAACGAACACGCGCGCTGAATTCGGGCACGTCGCTTGTGAACAAGCGCGTAACTTCGATTACGGGCGCGTCGTCTTTGCCGACGGCTTCGACGTTGAAGGACATGATGATGGTGTCGTTATTCGCCGCTTCAACAGCTTTTGATATCGGCTGGCTCTTGTCGGCGACCACGTCGTAGGTAACGTTCTTAAGCAGAACCCGGTTATTCACCCGCTCCCACTTCACCACGCGGTTTCCGAGTGCCTGTCCACCCCAGCCCACACCCAGCGTGGTCCTGGCAATCTGGCTCACCCAGAGGAACTCCTTGCCGAGCTCGCTCCTGGGAATCTCGTAATAAACGCGTTCGCGGATGCGATGCACCGTGAAGATTCCAGGATCGCTTTTGGCCTCCTTCGTAATCACCTGGTGGTACGGCCTCGGCTCCTGCGGCTGGGCTCCCCGCGCTCCAGGACCGCCCGCGGGCGGAGCCTGCGCGTTGTCCTGGGGTGGCGCCGGCGGCTCCTGAGCAAAAGAAGTCGCGGCAGTCATTGCAAGGACAAGAACTGCAACAGCAAAGGGTTTCATCGGTTCTGCTCCTCCAAATTATTTGGGGAAGCTTAGCATGGCCAACTGGGAATTTAATTTCATAAAAACCCGGACCACTTCTGCCCGTCCATCGTCTAAAAATGCGGCTTACTGAATCGGCAACGTCAGATCAGGGGGTCTTAATGAAAACTTTGAAATCGAAGACGTCGACAGCGATCCTTCCACAGCCCGTTTGGTGCCACTACTGCTGTATTCGCATTGCGCCTTACGATTTGAAAACCGTTTCCCAGGGTAAGGACTACCATCGGGATTGCTTTGCGAAGGCTTCGCAAGGAAACTGGAAGGCCGGTCGTAAGAATTAATCACCCTTATGCAAAGCGTACAGACATTTAGCGTGCCTGTCCGTCTACGCTAACATGACAGCGCTCATCCTTGGCCTGCTGCTCATGCAACAATTACAAGTCGCGCC
>QHXD01000084.1:0-530 GCA_003223895.1 Acidobacteriota bacterium | reverse complement strand
CTTATGAACGCGCTGGTGATCCTCGAGGGCGTGGTCAACGAAACGGGGCGGCTGACGAATGTCCAGGTGATCCAGGGAGCGCCGCCATTCATTCAGCCTTCGCTCGACGCCGTGAAAGATTGGGAGTTTACACCTGCTGCCCGGCCGGAACGTCAGAGTGTGACGTTTCTGTATCGAGCGCGCACAGTCCTGCCCGCTCAGCCTTACGAATTCAACGTTCAGACCAGATGCTGCGCTCTGCCGACGCATATTGTCGATCCCGGATATCCAGTCAATTCCATCGGCGAGGGTTCGGTGATATTGCAGGTGCGGATCAACACCGGCGGGTCAGTGCAACAAGTGAGGGTGGTACGCCCGGAGCCATCCCTCACAGAGGCCGCCGTGAATGCCGTCAGGAAATGGAGATTCGCAACCGACCGGCCTGCCACCGCTATTGTTGCGATCTCCTTCCTGCGACCCGTACTTTCCCAATAAGGCCTATTTGTTGCCTCTGAACAACTTGCTCTGCAGTTCCTGGGCTTTCTTCAAAT
>QHXD01000648.1 GCA_003223895.1 Acidobacteriota bacterium | reverse complement strand
GAATAAAACGTGCGGAACCGCTGGTTGAACTGTTCCTGGCCTTCCAGGAAAAACTGGCGTTTCTCAGGAAGCGACAGTTCGAAGCGCGTCAGGTTAATCTGCTCCTGGTCGGCCTCGATGGTCGCGAAATCCGGGAACAGCGTAGCGTACACGGCGGTGGTCGGGGTGAGGGCGTATCGGGCGTCAATGCCGGCCTCCCAATGGGGCGCCATGCCCTCCTGCACGCGCGTCAAGGCATAAGGCAAGACCTGGATTCGGTCCATGGGAGGGGGCACGTCCAACGTGGTGAGGCGGCCGGCCTGCGAGACTCTCCACTGGTTATCGAGGGGACCGCCCCAGAAGCTCCTTTCAAGCGTACGCCGGCGGCTGCGGCCAAAGTTGATACCCCAAATCTGGCTCTTGCCGGCGGCGTACCGGAACGAGGACAAGGGGACACTAAACTCCGCCGACCACCCGTAGTCCGTGCGCCGAGCAGCGGATTGCCATGGCGCGTCCCAACTCGACTCCAGGATGCGCCCGTCATCCGCGATGCGTCCATCCGCCTGGGTGCCCAGCGCATTGGTGATGAAGTAGTATCCAGAACGCCGATCGAACGTTGTGTCGAGGACTATCGCAACAGCGTCGTCAAGGAACAGATCGGCGTCACGCTGCGTAAGCTCAGCCGTGATGGGTTCCGGATCCCATGCTCGAAACGCTACGTACAAGTGGCCTGCGTCGTAGAGCACAAAGGCTTCCGTTCGTACGTCAGACACTTCGCCGCGTCGCGGCTCGTACTGGATGAAGCCAGTCACCGCTGCCGCCGCTTTCCATTCGTCCTCGACCATCTCCCCGTCAATAACCGGAGGCTTCGTGGCCTGCACGGCTACGATCTCACGCGAAGTTAGAGGGGGAGTGGCGGTCGTCTGCGCACCCACCGTGGCCGTGCAAGCGAGAAATACGGTGCCAGCAGCCCATACCGCCACTCGCCTACAGTACTGGCAACCCCTGCCCCGCATCAATTCCTCCTAGGGCTTCCTATAGTACCTGCCATCCTCTTTCATGGACTCATGCCCATTTAGAGTCTTAGAAGGCGAAGCGCATCGAGAGTTGAAGCCGGCGAGCCGGCCGGGATGCGATTGCGCGTCCAAAGAAAGGTGAACTCAAGGTGCCGATGTACCCGGAATAATTCACCCGGTTGGTGACATTGAAAGCATCAACGGCAGTCGTGATCTTTGGGCTCTTTTCCTTTTTGGATGCATCCAGGAAGAAGTCCTTCGACCATCGCAGGTCGAGGCCGACGTATCCGGGTCCTTCCAGACTGTTTCGACGAACACCGCCAGGCCGGTCGAAAGCCAGGCCATCATGGTTGTCGTCGCGTCCTGTGATCATGCTGTAGGGCCGTCCGGACTCCGCCTGGAGCGCGAGGCCTAGATTGAACAACCGGCCGGCTTTTACGCTCCCGAGCAGATTAAAGCGATGGCGCTGGTCCGACTCCGCTCTCGACCACTCCCCTGATAGATCGTAGTTGTTGGCAGGAAAAGAGCCGATGCCGTTAGAGTCATTGTAAGCACTCCCGAGTGTGTACTGTGCCATTCCCGCAAAGTATTTTGTCGCATTGCCACGAAACGAAATCTCTAACGAGTCCGTTACCTGGCGCCCGGAAGATTCGATCCGTCGCAAGACGTTGAGCGAAGCATCCGGCCGCGCAGAATAAAAGGGCGGGAGGGGTGCGTTAATGTCTCGTGACCGGAACAGGATGCCCGAGGTACGGAAGTAGCTCACGGTCAGCGTTGTCGCGCGTTGTAATTGCCGCTCCACAGAAACACTGTGCTGGAACGTGTACGGAATCCGGCCATTTGGATCGAGACGAACAACACTGGTCGGCGGCAGAGCGGCGCCAGTCGCTGCAAAAGGATTGGGATAGCTTGGATTCGTAATAACGAAACGTTGAAGCCGCTCGCCGTTGAACCGTAATAGATCGAAGATCGGCCCAGGGCCCGTACGGTCATAGAAGATTCCGGCTCCGCCTCTGATAACAGTCTTCCGTGATCCTCCTGGAGCATAAGCGAATGAAACGCGCGGGCCGAAGTTGTTCGCATCGTGAAAGTAGTTTTGCCAGTCGTACCGCAGCCCGGCTGTAAGCTGTAAGTTCCTCCGCACCTGATACTCATCTTGAAAAAAACCGCCAAACAGTTTTTCCCAAAAGACAACACGACCGTTGCCACGTTGTTGAACGAAGGAGAATGGCCGTCCTTCAAGGTAATCCTGGAGTGACGAGAATGAAAACGTGCCCGCGGAGTTCGTGTTGTCATCCAGGCCTCTGCGGCTCAGATCCGGGATGTTGAAGCCGCTCTTGAACGTATGTTTGCCGCGCGTCCAGGAGACGATATCGTCAAAGATCAGATGATTTTCGGTCTGGAGTCGGTCGCCTTGCGCACCGCCGCCTGTAAAGGCATCCAGTACGATGACCTTCGGTCCAGTATGAACGCTGGTCGTGGGCGTGTGCTGGCGCGCGACAAGAATGCGGAATTGATTGACGACGGCATTCGAGAACGCCGTCTTTTGCGTGTAAAACACTTGGTCTTCGCGATCGTGAAAATCCGTCGCAACTTCAGGCAGGTTGACACCGCCGATTCCCTGATTCCTTATGTGCAGGTTTCGGTAGTGAAATCGCACCGAATATGTGGTTCTTTCACTGTGCTGCCGGTTCACCTCGACGGAAAAGTCCGTATTCCGTTGCGGCGCGGGCGCGTTCTCGTGCACCGCCCCTGCGGGTCCCGCGGCAAACACGATAGCCTCGTTGTTTTCCTCTTGCCGGTTTC
>QHXD01000647.1:1441-5266 GCA_003223895.1 Acidobacteriota bacterium | reverse complement strand
CCAGACCTACCGTGTTGGGTGATAGTTCTTTTACCTTGGCGAGCAGAGCGAGTCCGGTCATGACGGGCATCCTCATGTCCGATAACACGACGGCATATGGTCCGTTTTCCGCGATCAACTGGAGTCCACGCAGCGGACCGATGGCCGTCTCCAGGTTGAAGCACCGGCCGAGCAAGCGCTCGAAACAACTCAGGATCCATTCATCATCATCGACGATTAAAATTTTGTGATCGTTCACAGCTTTATTCCATCCTTAGACATAGCATTCATCCAGTGTTCCCAGCGGCCTTCGAGCCCCAGTTGGCGAAGGTAGCCGCGATCGACCGTTCGACTCCACCCTTGAGCTTCCATGAGTTTTTGCTCTTCCATCGCATCCGCCAGGTGTAATGCGGTTAGAGCGCCGAATTCTGAAGCCCCACTTTCGGAGGGGGAGTGGTGGAAGGCAACGGCATCGACCACGGCATCGGGCATCCCCCATAAACCCAGAACGTGAGCGCCTACTTCGGCGTGTGTGGATCCGATGACGTCCCGTTCCGCCATCCAGACCGGTTCTCCCCGTGAGAGGGCACGCTCGACAACAGAGTCATAAAATGTCCCCAGGGCGCGGCCAAGGACTACTTGTCCGATGTCATGAAACAATCCGGCGGCGAACGCGTCATCGGCCATCGCAGAATTTTCGGAGTGCGCGTAGGCGATGGCTCGGGCGCCGACGCTGGCGCCGATACCCTGGCTCCAGACCATGGTGGCATCGAAGGACCGGAAGTCGGAGGTTCGCTGCGCCGAGCAGGCGCGATTGGTAATAAGGAGGTCACGCACCGCTTCGACGCCCAGGAGGTGTACGGCTCGCTCGGGACTGGAAATCGGAGAACGGCCTCCGAAGTAACCGGAATTGACAAAGTGCAGCACGGATGCGGCCATCCCCATGTCCATCGATACGAACTGGGCAATTTTTTCGAGGCTGCAGTTCTCCGACTCTAATTCTTTGACGACCTGCAGAAACAGCATGGGGGCGCTTGGAACTGCCGCCACCTTTGCCACGAGGCTCCGAAGCGATTCGTCGCGCAACCGCTCGTTGCGCCGCAACATCTGCTGGACACGCGCCTTGATCAATTCCGTATCGCATGGCTTGATGAGAATCATGTGCGTGGCCGAGGCAGCCCGAAACAGCGTTTCCGCCGTTGCGTGTCCGGAAAGGACTACTCGGATAGTTTGCGGATAGTGTTCGAAAGCTTCAACGAGGACCTGCACGCCGTCGATTCCCGGCATCCTCATGTCGGTTACGAGAACGTCAATGGGCGTGGAGTTCATTGCGTCCAACGCCTCCTTGCCGCAGGAGGCAAATTCCATCTGCCACTCGTCCTTCATTGAGCGCAGGCCGCGCCTTAATCCCTGAAGGACCTGGGCGTCGTCATCAACGAACAAAATGCGCTTCTTCATACTCATTTTTCCCAGATCCGATTCCGTCGATCGGAAGGCGGATATAGAATGTCGTTCCTTTGCCGGACTCGCTGTCGAACCAAATCTTGCCGTTGTGCTGGTGGACAATAACCGAGTAAGCAACCGCAAGGCCCTGGCCGGTGCCCTCACCGACGTCTTTGGTTGTGAAGAAGGGTTCGAAGACTTTTTCCCGATATTCCTTAGGAATACCTCGTCCGCTGTCGCTAACGCGGATCTCGATTGAATCGGTTTGCGTGGAGGTTGCTACGCGAATCACACCCTTCTGCTGGGTGTCTGCAATGGCATGAGCCGCATTGACGAGGAGGTTGAGGAGAACCTGCTGGATTTCTCCAGGGAAGCACGGCGTCCTTGGCAGCTGGGGGTCGAGAGACGTTTCGATATCCGCCACATATCCCCACTCATTGGTTGCAACGGTAATCGTCGTGAGGACTGCATGGTTGATGTCGGTATGCACTTTATTTTCGCTGGGTGGATGCGCGAAATCCCGCATGGCTCTGACGATCTTGCCGACTTTCTGAATTCCCTGAAGGGATTCATCGATTGCTTTCGGTACCTCGCGAATCAAGTAATCCAGATCCGGGTTGCCCGCCTGGCACCCGAGGAACGGCCGGAGTTCGGTCCAGGAATCCTGCAGAAAACGGACGTTGTCGCCAATATATTGCGTCGGTGTATTGATTTCGTGTGCGATGCCGGAAGCCATCTGGCCCAGTGCTTCCAGCTTTCGTGCCTGCTGCGCGCGGCCAAGACGCATCAACGCGATTTCCAGGTCGTTCACTCGATCGGCCAGCTTTCGCTGAAGATCGGCTACGCGAAATCCGACCTGCAGCCTGGCGTACAGTTCCTGATGATTGAAAGGTTTTGGAATGTAATCATCTGCCCCTGCTCCCAGGCCAACGATGAGATCTTCACGCTGGCTCTTCGCCGTCAGCAGCATGATGTAGACGGGTGAGGACGTGGAATTTTGACGAATCCGGCGGCAGACTTCGGGGCCATCGATTTCCGGCATCATCCAGTCGAGGATCGCCAGTTCCGGCGACAGGTCTTGTTCGAGAATGGACAAAGCCTCCCGGCCATCGCAGGCGACAACGGCGTCGTGCCCCCATTTCCTGAGTGTGGCCTGAAGCATGAGCCTTGAAACGGGATCGTCGTCAGCGATCAATACGCGCACGATTTCTCCTCCATCAGTGTGTTCAACAGCGCGCAGACGCGGCCGGCAGACGTTTCCAGCGAGGCGATGAGTGGTTCAGCCTCTGAACCGCGCCCGCTGAGAAGGCGGAGACAGAACCTTTATATGCGTGCGCGATCCGTTGTAAGCCGACGCAGTCCGCTGCTTCGATCGCGGCACGCATTTGAGAAATGAGCTTCGGGCTTTCAATAATGAATGTTTCGGCTCCGTGCCTTATGATCGATCGGACTTTGCGCACTGTTCTAACCCCCACTATTCACCGGCACTCTTGCCGCATTAAGGTGAACCCCTATTAGGCATACCGGGTGCCAAAAGACTGCAGGCGGGCAATTGTTGAAAGGGATGGGTTTGGATGGAATGGCTGGCAGCCTTTCAGGCGTCGGCCGTGTCAGGACTGACAGAGTTCTGCCAACTCTGACAGTCCCCGGAGCAATCTGATAGGATGCGCTTATGAATCCTCTCAGGGTCCTGCTCATTGAGGACGACGAGCAGATCCGAACTCTCTTGGAGGACCGGCTGGCCGACGCTGGCTACGAGTGCAAGGCCGCCACGAGTGGCCGCGCAGGACTCGCTCTTCTGGAAACCGGCATATTTGATGCTGCTCTGCTCGATATCCACCTGGGGGCTGGAAGCCATCAAGCGGCGCGACCCCGAAATCGACGCTGTCGTGATGACCGGCTTTCCCGAAGTGGACACCGCAGTTCAGGCGCTCCGCCTTGGAGCGTACGATTACCTCATCAAACCACTCGACTGGATTTCTTTGCAGCACTTGCTCAAACGCATTGTCGAACGCCGGTACTTGCAGGCCGAAGTGACGTCCCTCCGAACGCGGCTGGCGGAGACGCTGCCCGTTGGAGAACTCATCGGATCTTCGGGGCTTGTAAAGCAGGTGAAGGATACGATTGCGAAGGTTGCTCTCACAGATACCGTAGTTCTGATCGAAGGTGAAAGCGGAACGGGCAAAGAATTGATTGCGGGAGCAATCCATCGCCTGTCCGCACGCGCCAAGGGTCCCTTTGTGCCAGTCAATTGTTCGGCCATCCCTTCGGACCTCATGGAAAGCGAGCTCTTCGGCCACCAGAAAGGCGCGTTTTCAGGTGCCACTGCGGACCATCGCGGGTTGTTCCGTGCTGCGGACGGCGGGACTTTGTTTCTCGATGAAGTGGGCGAGCTTCCCATAC
>QHXD01000647.1:0-1432 GCA_003223895.1 Acidobacteriota bacterium | reverse complement strand
GTTCTGCAGGAAAAAGAGGTTCGGCCGGTGGGCGGTTCTCAGGTTCATCATCTGGATGTGCGAATCGTGGCCGCTACCAATCAGAACGTCGAAGCCGCGGTGCAGTCCGGCAAGTTCCGGCAGGATCTGTTTTTCCGGCTGAATGTTGTCCGGATCGAACCTCCTCCTCTGCGCCGGATGAAGGAGGATATCCACGCTCTTGCCATGCACTTCGTGCGGAAGCTCAATCGGAAATTCAGCCGGCAAGTAAGCAGCATTACTCCGGACGCCATGGCCGCACTGATGGCGTATGATTTTCCCGGCAACGTTCGAGAACTCGAAAATATCATCGAGAGAGCTTACGCGCTGGGTGCGAACGGCGAAATCACTGCGGCGGATCTGCCCTCACTGGTAGCCCGGTCGAACACGCCGGCGAACGCCGCTGCGGCGTCTCCGCCGCAGAACCTCGAAGATCTCGAACGGGACCTTATCGCCGCAACCTTAAAAGCGAACGGAAATGACAAACTAAAAGCCGCCCAGGCGCTCGGGCTCTCCGAACGCACGCTCTATCGGCGGCTGAAGAAGCTGGGCCTGTGAAAGGTGTCAGTTTTGACAATTCCGCATGTCAAATATGGCAGCAGTCCACAGTCCTGTCGACTCCACCGCGCTCTTCTTTTCAATAACTTCCAGCGTCTTCTCTAATTGGCGAAGGGATTGCATTCCTGAGGGGCGTGACAAAGCTAATTCGAGTACTTCTTATTGAAGACAATCCCATCGACGTTCGACTGATGAGGGCGGACTTTCTAAAGTTCGGGTCCGGTGAATTCGACCTCACAGCAGTTGAGCATCTCAGCGAAGCGATCCGCTTTCTTAAGGAAAATCCCATCGACGTCATTCTTCTCGACTTGTTCCTGCAGGACGCCGCCGGCCTGGAGACCCTTTCCCGCGTGCGCGAAGCCGCACCGGAAGTACCTGTTGTCGTTCTGACGGGTCTCAACGACGAAGCGCAGGCCCTCCAGGCGCTCAAGAATGGGGCGCAGGACTATCTCATCAAAGGCAGCGTCAATAGCCGCGTGCTCTTTCGAGTAATCCGTTACGCCATCGAGCGGAAACAAGGAGAGGTCGAACGAAGACTTCTCGAACAACAGCTGATGCAGGGCCAGAAACTCGCGGCCATTGGAACTCTCGCTGGCGGCGTCGCTCATAACTTCAATAACGCGCTCATGGTGGTCTTGGGCCACAGCAATCTGCTCCTCCAGCAGATGAACCAGGATGATCGCGGCAAGGTTCACGTTGAAGGGATCAAGAAGGCCTCGGAACGCGCGGCGCTATTGACACGCCAATTGTTACTGTTCAGCCGCAGGCAGGCAGGGGAGCCTACAGTCTTCAGCCTGAACAAGCTCGTGCTCGACATGCAGATGCTGCTTGAATCGACGCTCGGCCAGAAAATTGA
>QHXD01000646.1 GCA_003223895.1 Acidobacteriota bacterium | reverse complement strand
CTCCGGATGGCCAGCCGGACCTTCAGGGAATCTGGACCACAGCCACCCTTACGCCTCTGGAGCGGCCCGCTGAGCTCGCCGGAAAAGAATTCTTTACGGAAAAGGAAGCGGCGGAATATGAGAAGCGCCTGCTCGACCAGGGTAATCGCGATCGCCGCCCCGGATCTGCCTCGGCCGATGTCGCCGGCGCCTACAACGAATTCTGGTTCGAACGGGGGTCGAAGGTTGTCGAAAGCCGCCGAACGTCGCTGGTCGTCGATCCGCCCGACGGAAAAATCCCCACCCTGACTCCTGAGGCGCAAAAGAGACAGGCCGCCCGCGCCGAATACCGCCGGCTGCATCCTGCCGATGGACCTGAGGATTTGTCGCTCAACAACCGCTGCATTCTCTGGCCGACTGCCGGCCCGCCGATGCTTCCCGGCGCCTACAACAACAACTATCAAATCGTGCAGTCTCCCGGTTACGTCGTGATCTTCGTCGAGATGATCCACGATGCGCGCATCATTCCTTTGGATGGACGGCCGCATGTACCGCAGAATGTCCGTCTGTTGATGGGCGATTCCCGAGGCCATTGGGAAGGCAACACTCTGGTCGTCGAAACCACCAATTTCACCGACAAGACTGCTTTCAGAGGATCCGGCCGGAACTTTCATCTCATCGAACGCTTCACGCGCACATCTCCGGATACGATCGTCTATGAATTCACGGCGAACGATGAAAGCTCATTCACGAGGCCCTGGACAGCCCAGATTCCCATGAAGAAGACTCCGGATCCGATATTTGAATACGCGTGCCACGAGGGGAATTACGGCATGGAGGGCATACTCAGAGGCGCCCGCGCCGAAGAGAAGACAAAGTGAAGCATCGATCTGGTACTAAATAAGGAGGACTCTTATGCGAACAAAGTTATTCATGATTGCCGGCATCGCGCTGCTTGCGGCGACAGTTCCGGCTTTGGCGCATCACGCCTTTACTGCGGAATTTGATTCCAACCAGCCGATCAAATTTCGGGGGGCCGTTGCGAAAATCGAGCTGATCAATCCCCATTCCTGGTTCCACGTGGACGTGAAAGAACCGGACGGCAGGACGACGCGTTGGATGGTTGAAGGCGGTACTCCGAATACGCTGCTCCGCCGCGGATTCACGAAGAGTTCGTTGCCCCTTGGAACCGAGATCGTCGTCGACGGCTATCGCGCGAAAGATGGATCCAACAGGGTCAACGGCAGAGATATCACGTACCCTGACGGAACGAAGCTCTTCCTCGGCGGTTCTTCTCCCGACGCACCCAAATAGTAATTCGGTAATTCGGGGACAGACGCATAAATCACCTAATTAGCAAGAAACGTGACTTTGAATGCTAATTAGGTGATTTATGCGTCTGTCCCCGAATTACCGTCCCCGATAACACATGGAGGTTTGATGTTTCGTGCGTTAGCCGTTCTCATTTTGTCTCTCGTAACGAATTCCGCATTTGGCCAGGCCGCGCAGGCGCAGCGAATACCGCGTATGCCGGATGGCAAACCAAACTTCACCGGTCTCTGGCAGTCGATGACGACCGCCAACTGGGACATTCAAGACCATATCGCGCAGCCCGGACCGTTCTTCCAGCTTGGTGCCGTCGGTGCGATTCCTGGAGGCCAGGGCATTGTGGAGGGAGGAGAGATTCCGTATCGTCCGGAGGCATTAGCGAAGAAGAAGGAGAACAAAGCAAACTGGTGGAAGCTGGATCCCGAGGTCAAATGCTACATGCCTGGAGTGCCTCGCGCCACGTACATGCCGTATCCGATTCAAATTGTCCAGGGGACGAGCAACATCGCAATTGCTTATGAGTATGCGACGTCGAATCGCGTCGTCAATATGGGCAAGCCTACAGAGGCCCCCACGGATACATGGATGGGATGGTCGAACGGGCACTGGGAAGGCGATACGCTGGTCGTTGACGTTACAGGAATGAATGATCAAACATGGTTCGACAGGGCCGGCAACTTCCACAGCGAGGCGTTGCACGTCGTTGAGCGATACAGCTTCCGCAATCCCGATGTCATCAACTACGAAGCGACTATTGAAGATCCGATGGTCTTTACACGGCCGTGGAAGATCAGTTTGCCCCTCTATCGCCGCCTGGACAAGAATGCGCAACTCACGGAGTTCAAATGCGTGGAGTTTGCCGAAGAATTGCTTTATGGCGACCTGCGGAGGCAGCCGAAGAAGTAAAGGACGGGCGCAAAGGAAGACCAAAAGGAAGAGAGCATGAGAAATCGATTTTTCGTTTCATTTATTGATGGCTGCGCCCTGTCGGGCTTGCATTCGCTCCGCTCATTAGGTATCGCGATCCTGGCAGTGGTGCCGGTCGCCATTCTTGGACTGGCGCCAAAGGCCGCGCCGAAAGCAACGCCAAAGGCCGCTCCGAAGGCTTGGACCGCGCCAAAGACGCCGTGGGGAGATCCGGACTTGCAAGGAACCTGGACGAGCGACGACTATATCGGCGTTCCGATGCAACGTCCGGCGAACCTCGGTACCAGACAGGCGCCTACGGACGAAGAGATTGCTCAAAGACAAGCGCAACTGGAAAGACAAGCAGAGAACGACAGCCAGGAATTCGTTGCAGAGAATGCCAAAGCAGTCGTCAATCCTCCGGGACACTGGGGCGAGCGGGCAAGACGGCCTCCCAGGCAGACTTCGCTGATTGTCGATCCGCCGGACGGGAGAACGCCTGCGCTCACGGCCGAGGCGCAGCAACGGCAGGCCGAACTTCAAAAGATCCGGCAGGGCAGTCCCGGCGGTCCGGAAGACCGAAGTCTTTATGACCGCTGCATTACTCGCGGTGTCACCGGCTCCATATTTCCGGTGATCTATGGCAACGGAACGCAGATCGTGCAAAGTCCCGGCTTTGTGACCATTCTTACCGAGATGATCCATGAAGCTCGCATAGTCCCCCTGGATGGCCGTGCGCACGTCAGCAAAGACATTCGCACATATATGGGGGATCCTCGTGGTCATTGGGAAGGAAAGACGCTTGTTGTCGAGACGACCAATTT
>QHXD01000645.1 GCA_003223895.1 Acidobacteriota bacterium | reverse complement strand
CGAAAATGGAGACCCGCTCTTCGTTGGGAAGAATGGCCCAAGCTCCGCACCAACACCGAGCCCTTTGTAAATAAAGCCTTCCCCGCCGGCTCCCAAGTGTATGTCTGGCTGGTACTGGTGCCCTTCCGGTCCGTTGTCGCCCATTCCAAGTGCAAAGAAAAAATAGCCCTGGCCTCTCGAACGATTGGGTTCTTGAGCCAGGGCAGACGACGCAAAAATGAAAAATACGCTGGCAACGGACGTGAATACCCTCATATACCCTCTTATTGGTGCGTGGACTTCCACCTACGTTGCGCCGCACAATGGGCCGGCGCGGAACATGTTTCTCTCATTTTGCGAAAGCCGAATTAGAATCTCGAGATCCAGATTAGGATGGTTGTTTCGCGCGTCAATACCCCGTCGCGACATGACGCGATCTGGCGCGATGTGGCGTACTTCAGAGGTTCTGAGAAGTGGACACAAGGCCGCAGGGCAACTCCTCGAACGACGATCTCCTGGTGAGCTGGAAAGATATTGCGGCTTATTTAAAATGCAGCGTTCGCAAGGCACAACGTCTTGAAAGGCGAGACCTTCCGGTGCGCCGCATTGCGGGAACGAAATCGATTTGGGCCTCGAAGGCGCAAATCGATCGCTGGCTGACGGTGCAGGCGGAAACGGCTCGACATACTCAGCCAAACGTAACCACTCCGCCGCAAACGGGCATCGCAGGAAGGGCGCCGCTGTGGTTGCTTGGAATCTCGATCGGGCTGACGGTCGTGGCGGCCATTATGTCGGCATACGGATTGACGATCGTGTTCTTTGGCATTACGGCGGTGTTTGCAGTACTTGCCTATCCGTCCTTTCGACATTCGATTTTCACGCGTACATTGGTTGCATGCTTCGTGATTGCCGGTATGTCTTATTGCGCTAGCGCCACCACGTTGCCGGACCTGGTCAACTCTGTAGTCAACATGACGACCCTCCGGCCTGCGCTCGCTTACCCCTTTGTGGCCGGCCTACGCTTCATTCCGATTCCTATCATGATTGGCGTGTTGCTCGTCGGTCTTGCCTTTGGTGATGTAGGGTTCGCCCATAGACCGCGTCTTCGCTTCGCCTATTCACTGCTTGGCATGCTGTTGTTACTCGTCGCCGCAATCGCTGGGGTGACTTCCGGAGCGAATCGCATATGGCAAGATGGGCTGTCCATCCGCTGGACGCTTCTTGCGGGGGAATCCTTCGTGCTTGGCGTGAACATCGCGTTGTTCGTGTTCGGGTATCATTTTCTTAATAGAACCTCGACGAGGAACTACCGTCAGCTCGTATCCTGGTCTGGAATGGCTTACCTTCTGATTGCATTGACGGCAGCGATCGTCAACCGCCACTGGAACGAGATCAACAAGTATTATCTTGATGTGAGATATCCGCAGGCTTATCGCGTTCAGAATAACAACGTGGCAAATGACTTTCGCCGCTGGTTGAAGGATCACACGGCCGAGGCCGGAACAGACCTGGTGGCGTTTTTCAACGACCCGGAGTTCTTGGAGGTCCTGCAAACTCAGCAGTTTTATAAACAGGACTTTGACGATGCGTTTCGAGAGGCCGTAATACTGGGCTACAAAAGTGAGCGTGACTCACAAAGAAAAGAACGACCAACCTTTGTGCGGATTCGTTTTCCGGCAAGTCTTGCTACTGCACTTCGCTTTCAGCCGGTGGCTTCAATCAGGTGAGTCCAGTTCTCGATAACGATACCGAAGAAGCCGCATATCTTGTTTTCAGACCTGCCCATTTCTGTGGCTATGAGAACTTCGAGGGCTAGCGGCTCATCAAAATGGCTGTCACGCCGTTCAAAGAATCCTGCCAGGCATGGGCGATCATTCCAGGACGAACGCTTTTGCGCCAATGCGCGAGAATCCCGAACATCGCGCCGTACAGGCTGATCAGAACAACGAGCCGGAAGCCCTGGTAGGCGTGAGCGGCGCCGAAGACCGCGGCAGAAAGGAGAATTCCGGAAGGAACGCTCTTCGTCAGGGCTATGAATTGCCGCTGCAGGTAGCCTCGAAAGACAGTCTCCTCGCAAATACCCGCCGTAACCGAGAGCGCAATCCATATTGTTAGTTCGGCAGTTCCATGCGGAAGTATGAATTGCACATTGCGACTCAACGCGGTGCTGTCTAGCAGCCACACCAGGATTGAAAGGAAGATCGCCGAAACGATCCAGAACGCGGCCGCGATTCCAAAATCCCGCAACACCTGGCGGACGGAGTGCCAATGATTCCCCAGAACGATGAGGGTAGACGCGCCACTGCGCCGCACGCCTGCGACCACAAAAACGAACAGGAACCATTCGAAGAGAAGGGTGACAGCATAAAACCGAACGCGTTGCGGGTTCACCGCCGCGCTC
>QHXD01000663.1 GCA_003223895.1 Acidobacteriota bacterium | reverse complement strand
CACCTGCATCAGGTCGTTCCAGGATTTAACAAAAGACTTAGCACCTTCATCTTGAAGTTGGGCGCCCAGGGCATCGATGTCCACACCGGCTTTGGCGAACTCCGCCAGCACCTCTTCGCAATCGCCGCCACCCGCCGGCAGGATCGAGCCGAGCTCGTTGTGTGTGGCGAGGGCTTTCAACGTCTTTTCGGGCATCGTGTTCACCGTGAACGGGGCGGCGAGACCTTTGACATAGAGGATGTCTGAAGCAGAAGGATCCTTGGTTCCCGTGCTGGCCCACAGCAGACGTTGCGGGCGGGCGCCGGCATTGTAGATGCGCTGCCAACGTGGCGAACCGAGCAGCGCGCGTGAGGCTTTGTAGGTTTGTTTGGCGACGGCGAGGCCGAGTTGATTGCGCAATGCCGCTGGCACTTTGTCGGCCACCGCTGCGTCCCAGCGGCTGACGAATACCGATGCGACCGATCCTACATTCGGATTAAGACCGGCTTCCATGCGCCTTTCGATGCCACGCAGAAACGCCTCGGCAGCCGCGACATAGTGTGCGCGTGAGAATAACAACGTGACGTTCACCGAGATTCCGGAGAAGATCGCTTCTTCGATGGCCGGCAGACCTTCCCTGGTGCCCGGAATCTTGATAAGCAGGTTTGGGCGAGCCGCGCGAGCAAACAACTGTTGGGCTGCCGCAAGGGTGCTGGCCGTGTCGTGGGCCAGCAGCGGCGAGACTTCCAGTGATACCCAACCATCAACGGTGTTGGTCCGGTCGTAGATTGCGCGGAACATGTCGGCAGCGCGCGTAATGTCGTTCAGTGCCAGTTCGAAGAACAGTTCCTCCCCGGTCTTGCCTTTTGACAGCGCGTCACGGATGCTGTTGTCGTATGCCGAACTTCCCTTGATGGCGTGGTCGAAGATCGTAGGGTTCGAGGTGAGCCCGGTCACCGACAGCTCATCGATGTAGTGCTGCAGCGTGCCGCTGTCGAGCAGGTCGCGGGTGATATTGTCGAGCCAGAGGCTCTGTCCCAGGTTCTCCAGCAGTTGCGTGGCTTTCATACCCATTAATCCTTTCCTGGCTCTTTCAGATTTATTCGTTTTCGGAGCCCTTGGCAGGATGAAGCGTTCCACGGCATTGGCAAAACCCTCATCCTCACTGGACGTCGTCACGTAATTGGCCTGCCTCTGCACTTCAGCGCTCGCGTTCCCCATCGCTATGCTGAGGCCACTGGGCTTGAACATCAGCACGTCGTTGGGCTGGTCGCCTATCGCGGCGATAGATTCCAGCGGTATGTTCAGAAATTGCGAAAGTCGTTCGATCACGGTGCCCTTGTTAGCCGTGGGGTGCGTCACGTCGAGGTAGTAGGGCTGCGACCGCGCGGCAGAGACGTGCGCCCCGAACTGTGTCTGGGCAGCCGCTTCACACCGGGCAACCGAATCGAGGTCGTCGCTGACTCCGACGATCTTCACGACCCGGCTAAGCAAACCTTCGAATGTTGGGACTACAGTGGGAGGGAATTGCACGGTTGTCGCTTCGCGATCAACGTGTGCGGCTTGTGCTGAACGGACGTACCAATCCGTGCCGCGGTAAATCCAAACATCGAGACCGTGCGCCAAAAGGGTATTGATGACGTCAGGCACGATGTCGTCGGGCAGCGGACGCTCGTCAACGATGGAAAGGTCAGGGAGCACGACCATGCCGCCGTTGAATGCGGCTATCGGCATCTTCAGCCCGAGAGGCTCTATCAGCATGCGCATGCCGCGCGGAGGTCGTCCGCTGGTGACAGAAAAAGCGATGCCGCTCTCGCGGAGCCGTCGTACGGCCTCAATCGCACGCTTGGTGAGGACCTTCGCCTTCGTAACCAGCGTACCGTCAACGTCAGCTAACAACGCGGAGATCGTGCCGGAAGGGCCCATCGGAACATTGGTACTGCTTTTATCCATGTGGTCCCACTTTCTTTAATCCTGGCTACAGCTAATTTTCGATCTCGTTCCGAATGCCCTTCAATTGGGATTTATACGAACCTTTTTCGTTTTTCTACGGGGCATACCCGCTGTAGCCGATCCCTATCAGAAGCCTGCGGTGACAATCCCGACAAGATCGTGCACCGAAACACCGTAAATATTGATGGCACACATTCGGACGCAGATATTGCGAAAATCCGTAATTCTCCCATCTTGTTTTTTGTAGTGGCGGTAATTACGCTGAAAAAGACTGACTCGTCGGCTTGTGGACTATCGGCAATCCTATGGCTTACCAGCCCATCGAAAACTACGGGATCATCGGCAACATGCGGACCGTTGCTTTAATTGGCATGAACGGATCGATTGACTGGTATTGCTACCCTCACTTCGACTCGCCGAGTATCTTTGGAGCAATTCTGGACGACAACAAGGGTGGCCGGTTCCAAATTCAGGCTGTTGGTGAGGATGTCCGGCACAAGCAGCTTTATTTACCTTCGACGAACATCCTGGTGACACGCTTCTTGCTTCGCGATGGAATCGCCGAGTTGGAAGATTTCATGCCCGTGGGACTGCCTCCCGATTCACGCTGGTATCGTCACCTTTACCGCCGCATTCGGTGCGTTAAAGGGTCGGTACGCATATCACTTACTTGCCGGCCGGCCTTTGATTACGGACGCCAGGGCCACGATACGGTGATAGATGCCAGCGGCGCGCTCTTCACTTCATCGAGGCTGAATATTGCACTTATCGGCAACGTCCCGCTAAGTGAGGACGGACAGGGTGGCGTCGGCGGCGAGTTCAGACTCGAGGAAGGGCAGTCGAAGGTTTTTCTTCTCACACCTCATAACGAGGAAGCTTGCGTTCCGTGCGCTCCTACCGAACAGGAAGCCGA
>QHXD01000662.1 GCA_003223895.1 Acidobacteriota bacterium | reverse complement strand
TGCACGCTTCAACAACGGCCCGCGCTCGCGAGACGCCGGGAAGCATCTGGGTATGGATGTTCTCGATTTCTACTGTCGCCTCATCGACAAGTACACCGACCGCGAGAGCCAGTCCTCCCAGAGTCATGATGTTGATTGACTGACCGGCCGCCCACAAAAGTAGGACGGCGGCAAGCAAAGCGAACGGGATGTTCAAAACGACGATCAGCGCACTGCGCCAATCGCGGGGAAAGAGAAGCACCATTAGACCGGTAAGGACCGCGCCGAGCAGGCCCTCCATCACCAGGCCCCGAATGGAGTTGGCAACGAATGGTGACTGATCGAATTCCAGACGGATATCCACATCTTCGGGCGCGGCTTTCTTAAAATCGGGTATAGCGGCCTTCACACGATTGATGACAGCCAATGTCGATGCGTCCGGACGTTTCGTTACCGGGATGTAGACCGTTCTCTTCCCGTTCACGTGCGCGTATGCAGTAAGGATGTCCGTTCCGTTCTCGATCGTACCGATGTCACGGAGAAAGACCGTCGTTCCCGACCCCGGCCGAATCGGCGTATCGAGCAACTCGGGCAGATTTCCGCCGAGGGTCGCGTTTGTTCTGGCAATTCGATCCAGCTTTCCCGTTCGCATATCGCCCGACGGCTGAATGAGCGTCGCCCTGTTGACGGCGGCGATGGCCTCTTCAGGAGAAATCCGGTACTGCTGCAGCTTGTCCGGGTTGAGCGTGATGACAATCGTTCGTTGGGCTCCTCCAAACGGAGGCGGAGCGGAAACGCCTTCCAGCGTCGCAAACAGCGGCCTCACCCGATTCAGGGCAATGTCCTGCAGGTCACCTTGTGTACGCGAAGGACTGCTGAAAATCAGTTGCGCCACAGCAACGCTGCCGGTGTCGAATCGCGTGATGAAGGGCGGCACGGTTCCGGCTGGCATGAACGCGCGTGCGCGGGTGACGTAACCCATCGTCTCTCCCATCGCCGACGCCATATCCGTGCCCTGATGGAACACAAGCTTGAGCAGCGCCTGGCCCGGAATACTTCTGCTTTCCACGTGATCGATGCCGGTGATGTAGAGGAAGTGATATTCGTAGTAGTACGTTAAATATCCTTCCATCTGCTGCGGATCCATGCCGCCATAGGGCTGGGAAACATAGATCACCGGATCACCCACCTGCGGAAAGATGTCCACGGGCATTCGTTGGAGCGCCAGCACGGAACCAAGCGCAACCGCGACCAGCGCAATCACAACTGTTACCGGACGACTAAGCGCAAGTAATACAAATCTCATATCTCCCTGCCTTTTACCTGTAGCGGCGGTCTATGACCGCCGACTATGTCTAATTTTCGTGATCCTCGGCAGTCACAGACCGCCGCTACAGCGAACCTTTCACTGTCCCGCCTCATTCAGAAACGGTTGAATGTCCCCAGCCGAGATGGCAACGCCTAGCATAGCTCGCCAGACAGCCAGCCTGGCCAGGGCATCATCGATTTCTGCCTGCGTGAGAAGGCGCTGTGCATCGGCGACGTCAACGATGTTTCCAAGACCGGACTGATAGCGTGCTGTCGCCTGTTGAGTCGCTGCGTTTGCCGCGGCAAGTTGGACCGGCGTATCCGCCGCAATTTTCCGAGAGCCTTCGAGGACTGCCATTGCTTCATTCCACTGGGCCGTTAAGTCTGTTGTAACCTGCTGGTATCGAGCTGTTTCCGCACGGATCGTCGCGGCCTGCCCCGCCTTTTTCGCACGGATTGAGGGTAGATCCATGATTGGAAACGTGACACTCAGACCTACTGCATAGTTCTGTACATCAGGAGCGAGTCCATTCGCTCCTCCAAGCCGAGTCCCGTCGACTCGAGCACCTGTGCCGCGAGCATACGCCGCACCTTGTGCAAAGAATCGAGGAAAATAGGATTTGTCCAGGATGTCAAGCTGTGCTTTCGCCTGTTCGACGGTCGCATTCTGCTCGATGGCTATAGGATTCGCAGCCGTATTCAGTGGCGGAGTAGTTTGGCCAGGAGGAAGCTGAAGTAGTTTTGGCGCAACAAGCGTGATCCCTCGCGCGTCGCCACCAACAAACTGCGCAAGGACAGCGCGCGCGACCTCGACCGCCTGCTGAGCACGCGCAACTTGAGTCTGTGCGGCTGCCTGTTCTGCCTCAGCACGCGACTGCTCGGCGCCCGGGCGTAACTGAGCATCAACCAGCGCTCGGACGCTGCGAACCAAGACATCCGTACGATCGACGCCGGCCTGCGCGGCGCGAACCGTTTCCTGAGCCGCGGCCAATGTGAGATAAGCATCAGCAGCAGCTGCCGCGACATCGAACTGCGTCCGCTTGAGTGCGGCCTCCGAGCGTGTCTTCGAAGCACTTGCCGCTGCGACGCCGGCATGGCGAAGTCCGAAGTCAAACGGTTCCCAGGTGACCAACGCTCCCACCGCACTGCCCCAGACCGACCCGAAATTGTTCGTACCCAGCACCGGACCCGTCATCGATGGAATCACACTCTGTGGGAATAACAGGCCGAACACGTTGTTTCTGGTCGCACGATTGAACTGAGCGAGAGAATCGACGCGCGGGAGGTACGCTGTCCGTGCCAGGTCGATACCGGCCGCCGCAGCGTTCACCTGCTCTTGTGAGACGGATACCGAAGGATAGTTACGCAAAGCGCTCTCAACTGCCTGAGCAATACTCATAGGAGTCGCTGGGACCTGTTGCTGCCGCGCTTCCCCAATCGAGTTTAGTGTCAAGATTATACTAACGACCAGTACCACACCACATCCGCATCGCCTTCTCTGGTTCTGCATGTTTTTGGCAGTCCTGTCTTCGTGGATTCGCGTCAATTTCTTGCTGGCTGCGCCCTGTCGCTCGCATCAGCGACGGAGTGAAGCATACATCTTGTTCGCTTCTTCCAACCGGCGGTTGCATTCGTCCCAATTCACGTTCTGCATGAACGCATCAATGTACATTCCCGCATTTGAGCCGTAGTCCATGTGGTACGCGTGCTCGAACATGTCATTAACCAGGATTGGCCGGCCGAACGCAACGTTATCCGTGTGATCAAACGCGATGTAGGTGTGTAGCTTGCCGTCTCTGAAATTGAAGCTCAGGATCGCCCAGCCGCTTCCGCCGCCGAGCGCATTCGATGTGGCGCGAAACCCCTGTTCCCATTTGTCGAACCCACCGAAGTCAGTCGCGATGGCCTGCTGCACCGAACCGGAAGCCTTTCCGTCACCGCCGAGATTTCCAAAGTATTCCTCGTGGAGGATCGCCGAGTTTGTCGCGATCAGTTCTTCCATCTTCAAACCTTTAATCTGAAATCCCGGCGCGTTATTCGGCAGGCCCGCCAGCATTTGCTGGATTTGCCCGACGCGGCGGGCCGCGCCAGCGTAGTTGTTATCGTGATGCGAGACAATCAGCTTTTCGGAAAGCCCCTTGAGCTTCTTTGGATCGAATGGGAGAGGTTTGATCTGCCAGCCACCGGCCGCGGCGGGCGCTTGGGCACGAAGCTTCGGAGTTATCGCACCTACCGCTGCGGTGGCAGCCAAACCCGTCAAAAGTTCACGACGATTCATTGCATTCTCCTTTCGTTGTATTCATAAAGTGCATCATAGGGACTGATGATAGATAGTTTCGGGTCCACGGGCCAACTGAAGTGTACCTGAAAAATTTGTCAGGTAGTCTTCAGTAACACGGCGCCTGGAATCCGATTAAGCTGAGGGCCGTTACGGAGGAGAGATGCGAATTCTCGTTGTGGAAGACGAGAAGAAAGTGGCTAGAGCGCTGCAACAGGGCCTGGAGGCGAGGAACTACGAAGTAACTCTCGCATACACGGGCGAAGAAGGCTTTTTTCTCGTCAACGCGCAAACTTTCGATTTGCTCATCCTCGATTTGATGTTGCCAGGACGGAATGGACTCGAAATCCTGGCCACCCTTCGGCGGCAACGCCTTCAGACGCCGGTTCTCATTCTTACCGCTCGCGATGCCCTGGATGATCGAGTTCGTGGCCTCGGACGCGGGCGCCCGGATCAGGTATTGCACCTCAAAGTCGGCGATCTCGAAATGGACCTCGTGACCCGGAGGGTGACGCGAAAGGGACAGACGATCGAACTCTCGGCACGGGAGTACGATCTCCTCGAGTACTTGCTCCGCTACCGTGGCCAGGTCGTGTCGAAGGAAATGCTCGCTCGCGACGTATGGAAGGAACCGACACGGGCAACGCCCCTTGATAATCTGATCGAAGTTCATATTGCCAGGCTGCGGCGCAAGATCGACGATCCCTTTTCGTCAAAGCTCCTCAAGACAGTTCGCGGTGTGGGCTACATTCTGAAGGAAGACAACGCATGAGGATTGCCGAAACCAGCGTTCGGACGCGATTGACACTATGGCACGTCGCTGCCCTGGGAATCATCGTGTTGGCGTTTTCTGCGACCGTCTACTTCTCCGTGCGATCGGCATTGTTAGCGCAGTTGGACCAGCAGATCGCCCACGACCTGGGCATCGTCCGGCAGGCTGCCGCCGCCGGAGCCTACGAGCTTTACGAGACCGAAGAGCATGGCTCGATCAGCCTTTTCGAGGTCCTGGGGAAGGCTGGGGTGGTGTACAAGACACAGGCATGGTCCAGGGCGGCAGTTCAGAACCTTGACGTTTCGACTCGACCAGAAGATGGTTCCTGGTCATCGACGTTGCCAACCGGAGATTCGTATCGCATCCACGCCGCCACCGTGCGGACCGCAGACGACACTTTTCGAGTAATTGTAGCCGAAGACGAACGACCTGTTCGTCGAAGCCTGAGGAGCCTCGCCCTCACACTGCTGCTGGGATTTCCGGGCGCTTTGGCGCTGGCGCTCGTCGGTGGATATCTTCTTGCGGGCAAAGCCCTGTCGCCAATCAACGGCATCGTCTCAAAGGCACAGGAGATCACGGCGGATCGGCTTTCCGAACGCCTTCCTGTGGACAATCCGAACGACGAATTCGGCAAGCTCGCCATTGTCTTCAACACGACTTTCTCGCGCCTGCAAGATTCTTTTGATCGATTAAAACGTTTCACTGCCGACGCGTCACACGAACTGCGGACTCCTCTCACGGCCATTCGCAGCATTGGCGAAGTTGCGCTACAAAGCTCTACAGACCAGGCCTGCCGTGAGGTGATTGGCAGCATGCTGGAAGAGACCGACCGGCTTCGAGCCCTTGCTGACAATCTCTTGATGCTCGCCCGCGCGGACTCAGGCATGGCACCGCTGAGAAGAGAACTCGTCGATGCGGCCCTACTCGTGCATGAAGCTGTGGAGTACATGCATGCGCTTTTTGAGGAGAAGAGACAGACTCTCGAGATGGATCTCGAAACAGGCGTCTATGTCGAGGCGGACCGAACTGCACTGCGGCAGGCCATCATAAACCTGCTGGATAATGCGACGAAATATACGGCCGCCGGTGGGTTTGTTTTGGCAACAGTTCGTTCAGAGAAACCCGCTGCCATGATCATCGAAATCAGCGATACAGGTCCGGGAATACCGGAAGATCATCGGGATAAGATATTTGATCGGTTCTATCGGATCGATCCGGGGCGATCCAGCGAAACGGGCGGCGCCGGATTGGGCTTGTCGATTGCGCGGTGGGCCGTGGAAGTGAATCGCGGACGACTCCAATTCGAGCCGAGGCCTGGAGGCGGCAGTACGTTTCGTATCACGATGCCTGCCTGAATAGCGGAGCGGATCTTCCGGGTTTTAGAGACGAATAGTAATGGAGGGACATTCGATCGAGTATGACTTCTGTCGGACTGTGGGAACTCGTACGCTACTTCCTGCGCCTGGGTTCGTTGGGTTTTGGCGGGCCGATCGCGCTGGCCGGTTACATGCAACGAGACCTGGTTTCACGCCAGTGGATCACTGAGGAAGAATATGCGGAGGGACTGGCATTTGCGCAGATGATGCCGGGACCGCTCGCAGCGCAACTGGCAATGTGGATCGGCTTCATCCGTCATGGCTTCCTTGGCGCGTCATTGGTGGGACTGGTTTTCGTATTGCCGCCATTTTTGATCGTCATCGTCGTTGCCATGTTGTATGTGAACTACAACGGATTGCCTATTGTGCAAGCACTCTTCTATGGCATCGGTCCGGCGGTGATCGCCATTGTCGCAGTATCCGCTGTACGCCTTGCGAGAAAGACGGTTGGCCGAGATCTTCGGATGTGGATCATCTTTGCCGTTATCGCCGTGATCACATTTGTGTCTCGCACCGAGATCGCTCTTTTTTTCGTGCTCGCCGGCGGAATCGGCATTCTGATTTACGCACCACCCTGGAAACAAGCGCCTCGAAGATTGGCTCTCCTGCTGCCGATCGCCGGCGCAAGCGTTTCCGGTTCGTCCGCGCTGGCGCAGCTGGCCGCATTTTTCATCAAAGCCGGTGCCTTTACCTTCGGCAGCGGCCTCGCGATTGTTCCGTTTCTACATCAAGGTGTCGTGTTGGACTACCAGTGGCTGAATGAACGCCAATTCCTGGATGCGGTCGCAGTGGGAATCATTACACCTGGCCCCGTGGTGATTATGGCGGCATTTGTGGGCTACCTGGTTGATGGCCTGCCCGGCGCAGTGGTTGCTGCTG
>QHXD01000661.1:3147-6848 GCA_003223895.1 Acidobacteriota bacterium | reverse complement strand
CGTTCCTGTACGGCAGCGGCATGAGCAACGGCAATCAGCATGACCACGTGAATCTGCCGATTGTCGTCGTCGGTGGCGGGGCCGGCCAGCTCAAGGGTAACCGCCACGTCAACACGAAGCGTGCACCGTTGTCGAACTTGATGTACACCTTACTCGAAAAGGCTCAGGTACCGATGGAGAAGTTCGGCGAGAGCAACGCGAGGATCGACATCTAATGAAGCGTAAACATCTATTCACTATGTGTCTGGTGGCGCTGCTCGGCGTCACCAGCCTTGCTGCCGCGGGCGGCGATGCCCGGCTGGTCGACGCGGTGAAGAACCGCGATCTCGCGAACATGCGTTCGCTTTTGAAACAGCGTATCGACGTAAATGCAGCGGACGCGGAGGGCATGACCGCTCTTCATTGGGCCGCACACTGGGGTGACCTGGGCACGGTGAAGCTTCTGATCAGCGCCGGCGCCAATGCGAAAGCCGCCAATCGCTATGGTGTGACGCCGCTTCATGAGGCCAGCACCATCGGTAATGCCGCGATCATGGAAGCCTTGCTGAAGGCTGGAGCCAATCCAAACGCCGCCTACGGTTCAGGAGAAACTCCGGTGATGACGGCGGCGCGCACCGGCAATGTGGATGCAGTGAAAGTGCTGCTCGATAGTGGAGCCGACTCGAACGCTTCGGAAGAATGGCGCGGACAAACTGCTTTGATGTGGGCCGCAGCCGAGAACCACACGGCGGTTGCCAGGCTTCTTATAGATCATGGCGCCAACGTCAATGCGCGTTCCGTTGTTTATGACTTCCCCACACTGACCGGTACCAATGGGGGAATTATTCATGACCGTCCCATGGGCGGTCTCACCGCGCTGATTTTCGCGGCTCGGCAGGGTGCAATCGAAACGGCCCAGGTCCTGATCGCCGCAGGCGCCAACGTGAATGAAATCGAGCCCCAGTATGGTTTCACGGCCATGCAGACTGCGATCTTCAACGGTCATTACGATTTCGCGGCATTTCTGCTGGACAAGGGGGCCGATGTGAACGATGGCTCGTTGTATATCGCCACCGAGATGCGGAATCTGGCGACTTACAGCAATCGTCCAAACCCGCCCGAAATCGACCGGACAATGAACAGTTTGGACATGGTCAAGTTGCTTCTTGCCCGCGGAGCTGATCCGAACAAGGTTTACGACAAGACCATTCCGCCGCGGCAGGCGCAGGGAAACATCAATGTGGTTCCCGGCGCCACGGCACTACATCGAGCGACCCGCTCCACGGACCTGGCCGTGATCCGCCTTCTGATGGAAAAGGGCGGAAATGCGTCGCTGGCGACGAAGGACGCTTCCACCCTGTTGATGATGGCCTCCGGACTGGGTGCTCCCAGAGGCGGTGACGAGGAAGTAACGGATGCGGCCGACCGCGCAGATCCGCTGGATGCCGTCAAAATGTTTGTCGCAGCCGGCGCCAATGTCAATGCGGCCCAGGAAACATCAGGAAATACCGCACTCCATTTTGCCGCACTGAGAGGGTCCGATCGCATCGTGGAGTACCTGGTAAGCCACGGTGCCAAACTCGACGTGAAGAACAAACAGGGAAAGACCCCGTTGGAAGTGGCGCCGAAGAAAACGGCCGACCTGATCCACAAATTGACGACAGTCCAGTAAAGAACCACAAAGGCATAAAGAACGCGGGCTAAAGCCCGCGACTACATTCGGATCAACCTTCCGTCTGAATGTAGTCGCGGGCTTTAGCCCGCGTTACTATTTCACAGTGACGACGATATCCGTCGTCTTCGACAGCGCAGGCGATACGTGCCGGGCAGCGCGAAACGCGCCGTGGTCACTGCCTTTCCGCTGGTCACCGAGATCGGCCCATTTGCTCGAACGCGACCTTCCCGGGGCCGCCAACTTGCAGCCACCTTACGTTCAGACCTCTCGGAGCTCCGCTCCCCACGCCATTGGATTGCGCTCCAAAACCACCCGCTGTTGGACGAGAAGTTCTAACCGGTCGCGGTTTGGGCAGACCGTCGTCGGTAACAGAGACCGTCAGCGTGACGGGAACCCCGACGGTTGCCGCCTGAACGGGAGCAACCGTCATCGAAGGGGGTTCATTCGGATCATCCGTACCGGGATTGAAGTTTCCGTTGCTCATCACGACCCGGTCCGTGATTTCCTGAGCCGCCAACAGATTTCCAAAAGCCATCTCGGAGCGCCCGTTCGCCGTGATCGTCCAGGTCACCTCTTTTTTTCCGAAGTCCGCGGGCACTCGGAGCCGAAACATCCACCGCTGACGGCGCGGCAAAAAGTAGGTTGGCTGGCCGGCGTCCGGACCGTTCGGCTCGATGTTGTTATTGGGGCCGGGCGGAATAGAGAGTTCCTGTTTCCAGTTCCGGTTGAAATACCCAAACACCAGATCGAAGGTGCCGTCGGGATTCTTGATCCAACCTTCGAAGTAAGGAACAACGCTCTGGCCCGAGTTGAATCGGACTGGCGCAATCTCCGTGGGGAGTTGCCAAACGGCCAGTGTAAAAGCCAGCCAGAGTAAATGCGTGCTCATTGCGATTGTCGCGCCTGGACGCGCTGCTGGTAATCGGCTTCGTCGAGATAGGTGATCGTCACCCACGCGAAGCTCATTTCGTCAATCGACCGCTGGCCGTAGCCGACCCAGTTCCTCGGATTGGGATTGTATTTGTTGTTCGCGGTGTTGTCGTGCCACGCCGTGATGTGAACGATAGTACCGGCAGGCAAGAGCGGTGCGACATTGTCGGCATAGGGATAAGTGATGTGCCAGCCAAACTGGTAGTTGCTCACGCAACTGAGCGTTTCCGTGCGTGCCGGTCCGGGGCGGGCGGAGTCCGCTCGAACATCCGGGTAGATCGCCTCCATGCACATGGCCTTGCCGCGATTGTGCATGTGGGGTTGAAACGATGCGACCAGCGCGGGCTGTGGCAGCCGGAAATAACCGTCGTGACGCACGACCTGTCCGGCAGGAATATCCAGCTCGTTGGAGTCTCCCATGTGCTGCGTGAACGCCACGTACTTTGGAACAACGCCTTTGGGAAACACTTTGAAACCGAGCTGGACGGTGACTGGAGTTTCCTCACCTCGCGGATTGAGGTGCAGGTTGAAGTTGATCTTCGACCCCGCCTTGATCAAGCGGCCGGAGTTTGGCGGAAAGATGTCGCCGTTCTTACCGAGGGCGTATTCGTTGAAGAACAGACCGATCGGATCGTCTTCCTGATCTTCGATCAGATTCGTCGTGAAGTGGTGCACAACCTTGAAGCTGCGAGGGTCGGCGGGTTTGCTTTCCACTGCCATCACATACATGTCTTCCGTGAATCCCGGATCGACGAGAACATCCACAATGTTGTCCGGCCCGGCCGCCGGCAGGATGTAGGGCTTCTTCATCGACACAACCACATCCGGCTTGCCGATGTGCCACTGGTCCACATCGCTGAACTGACGCGGCGGAGGCATGTCGGCAGGATTGCCCTGGGGAGCCCCGTCATCAACCCATTTAGTGATCGTCGCGATGTCCGCGTCGCTGAGAGAAGGATCGTCTTTGAAGTCGGTTATCCCGATGTTCTTATCGATGTACCATGGCGGCATCTCTCGCTTGGCCACCTTCTCCTTGATCGCACGAGCCCACGGCCTGGCATCCTGGTAGGTCAGGAGAGACATGGGTGCAATCGAGCCGGGGCGATGGCAGGTTTGA
>QHXD01000661.1:0-3091 GCA_003223895.1 Acidobacteriota bacterium | reverse complement strand
ACAAGGCCGGCGATAATCATGAGGACCTCCTCACACTGTTTCGGCGTGTAAATCGGATGCTGTGTCCACCCATTCTGTTTGTCAAGGAATTTTGGGTTACGGTCGAAATATCAGGCCCACCAGTGCGCCACCCAACACAAGCCAGGCCGAGTTCACGCGAAAGCGGAACAGCACGATAGCGCTGCCAACGGCCAGGACCAGACTCGTTACGTCCACCACCGCGGAGTGCCCAAGCTGCCAGGTAACCACTGCCATCAGCGCGAGGGATGACGCGTTGACCGCGTCGAGGAAGGCTCCAGCGGTTTCAGACCGGCGAATTCGCGGTATGAAAGGACCACTCAATGCCACAAAGACGAATGCGGGAAGAAATATCCCCAGCGTTGCGACGATCGCTCCCGGGGTTCGCCCGAGAATGTACCCGATGAATGTAGCCGTCGTGAACACCGGTCCGGGAGTGAACTGGCCGACTGCGATGGCGTCCAGAAGCTGTCCTTCACTCAACCAGTGCCATCGCTCGACCAGATCAGCCCGCAGAAAGGCGAGCAGCACGTATCCGCTTCCAAACAGCACGGAACCGGTCTTGAGAAAGAACAAGAAAAGGGGCGCGAGACTGAAATACTGAGTCTGGCTCTTTCGCAGGAATGACGATCTTGTGAAGGCAAACAACAGCCCGGCTCCGAAGAGAATCACCAGCTCGTTGACACCAAGAAAATTGAGAATTGCCGCTGCCGCTGCAAGCAGTAATAGCGTTTTTGTCTTCAATGCGGCACGGCCCAGTGCCCACAGCGCCTGGAGGACGACGGCGATCATCACCGGTTTCACGCCGTAGAGGAGGGCGCCCGCTTCCGGGAGCGAACCATAGCGGACATAAAGCCATGCACAAAAGGTCACGATCACTGTCGCCGGCAGAACGAAACAGCCTCCCGCAACGAGAAAGCCGGCCCACCCGGCTTTTCGGAGTCCGATATGGATTGCCATTTCGGTTGAATTCGGACCTGGAATCAGATTCGTTGCGCCGATCAAATCCATGAACTCCTCGTGCGAGAGCCAGCGCCGGCGCCTCACCACTTCATCTTCCATCAGAGCAATGTGTGCCGCGGGTCCGCCGAAAGAAATCGTGCCGAGCTTGAGGAACAGTGTGGCAATCTCGGTGAGTCGTGGCATCTTGATTCGTGATAGCATCCAAAGCCTTGTGTTTACATCAACAAGCGTAATGATATATCGGGGAGAGAAAGCATAATGTTGAAAGCGACTCAGGGAAAAGTACTGCCGACTACCATCACGGGTTCGTTGCCGCGCCCGAGCTGGTACACCGAAAATCTGGGAACCAAATCCTTCCTGGACGCCATGGTCATCTCCAGATTCCGCGAGCAATATGTGGATGCCCTCTCGGTTTACCTGCGGGAACAGGAAGTGGCCGGTCTTGACATCTGCACCGATGGCGATTGCCGGTTCGATCAGGATATCGGCGGTCAGAGCTGGACCAGCTATCCGCCGCACCACATGGACGGCTTCGAAACGACCCATCCGAAACTGGCGAAAGCCGGCGCCGGGGGCATTGGCTTTCCCCGCGGACATATCCTGCATGATTATCTGGAAGCGCGGGTCATGCCGAAACTCGTCGGGCCTGTCGGACGCGGCGAAATGCACTACACCGAGATCTGGAAGGCCGCTCAGCGTTTGACGTCGAGGCCGGTGAAGTTCGGCACCGTCACGCCTGAGCTCGTCGCCTTTGCGGTTCAAGACGAGCATTACAAAGACCTGCCTTCCCGCATCATGGCGATCAGCGACGCGTTCAATCAGGAGCTGCACGACCTTGCTGATGCCGGTTGTCAGGTGATCCAGATGGAAGAACCGCAGATCCATCTGCTGGCTGCGCGCGGCGTTGTGGACAATGTCATCAATCCCGAATTCATGCTGAAGGTGTTCAACAATACAGTGAAGGGATTGCGCGCCAAGACCGAAGTCTGGTGCCACACTTGTTGGGGAAATCCCTCTCAGCAGCGCATGTTCGCCAAGGTCCAATCTTACAAACCAGCCCTGGAAGTTCTGAACCAGGTGGATGCGGACGTCATCACCTTTGAAACGAAAAGTTCAGGAGCGATGGACCTTGAAGCTATCGGCAAGCAGATCACGGGCAAGAAAGTGGCCATCGGTGTCATCGATCACCACACCCTCCAGGTCGAATCACCCGAGGAAGTGGCGGAACTGGTACGCCTCTCCCTGAAGCACATTCCCGCCGACCGCCTTGTCCTTTCCTCGGATTGCGGAATGGGCCGCGAAGGAATGAGCCGGCGCCACGCGTTTTACAAGATGGTTTCGCTAGTTCGAGGGGTCAACATCGTGCGGAAGGAAATCGGGGTTCCGGAGGCCGTGTGCCTCGCCGAGGATCCGAGATATTCGTTGATCCGGTCGTAAGGACGCGGGCTTTAGCCCGCGACTGCATTTGAATCGGGGAACCACCAATGTAGTCGCGGGCTTTAGCCCGCGCCCGTCTTCAGTCGTTGCACCAGATACCGGAAATCCCCCTTTTCGTGAGCGGCGCGAACATCGTCGGGGAGGTTTTTAGATTATTCAAGATAAAAACCTCGAGGAGCGCCTGTCCCCATTTCTGCCTGAACCTTTCGGTATATGCGCGGTCTCTTGCTGCGGTCTCTTCAGGCGTTTCGGCACCACGCCATGTGGACCTTCCATGAAAGTGGAGCAGATATGAACCGAGCGCGTACCGAATTTCGAATCCCTGCTCGTAACAACGGATGCAGTAGTCCTGGTCTTCACCGCCTCCGGCCCCGAAAGTTTCGTCAAGCTGGCCGACGACTGAATAAACCTCGTACGGAATCTTTATCGCTGAGAACGGTAAAGACATGACCTTGAGGTAGCCGCTGAACTTCTTTCGGTGCCGCTCGGTGACTTGCAGAAACTGACGCTCGTGACCAAGGTAATCCTCGAGGTCCATGCTGTATTTGCATGGAAAGTCTTCCTCCGGTTTTGGAAGTTCGACGTTCGTCAAAGGACACGTCAGGAAGGCACCACGAGGGCGAAGGGGCTCCAACCAACCTGGAGAAAACACAAGATCATTGTTAAGAAAGAC
>QHXD01000668.1:4440-6286 GCA_003223895.1 Acidobacteriota bacterium | reverse complement strand
TACGCGAGGCCAAATAAATAGGTGGTCACCACTGCCGACATCGTCATCGTCGTGACGCCGAAGAGGTACTGCGCCGGCAGCCCGATCAGGAATATAAACGCGTACATGTGCGGCGGGTAGAACTGTGTGATCGCGATTTCCTTGCCCCACGTGATGTCCGTTGTTCCTGTCAGGATGAGCGCCACCGAAAACACCATCAGAGAAAACGACGAGGGATTGAAGAGGTGCGTGTCCCGTCCCTGCTTGTTCCACCGGATCAGCTCTTTTGCCGCGAAGCCGAGGGCCAGCATCATGAACTGGAAATAAAACCAATCCGGCTTGAACCAGAGGAAGAGGTTCGTACTGAAGACGATCGGAAACGGAAGGAAGCCGAGTGTGCAGGTATTCCGCCTCGACCACGACAGTAGCAGGTCGAAGGCGTAGGCGAATACCAATTGCGCGATCACCAGGTAGTACCAGTCGTATACCTGCCGCCAGTACCAGCCCCAGTATGCAAAGATCGCCGTCTGCAGGCATGCCTGCAGGTAGTGCTGCGGCCGCGGAACGAACTCTAACGTGAGCCTTCGACCCCGCCGCCATGCCGATGGGAACAGCACCGCGCTCCATGCGAGCAGCACGGCCGCGGCGCCCATGAACGACCAGAACAGCCGTGGGTTCGCTCGAACTCGGTCGATGAGTCCGAACAGGACGAGACCGAACATGAAGACGAATGCGATGCTGAACCCGCGCAAAGGTGACAAGTGAATCGAGCGCGGGGCAGGTCCGGTCTTTAGTTCAATCACACTCATGGAGAAAGGTGAAGGATAGGGCAAATGAGGCAAAGTGGCGGCTTTTTTTTGGCTGATCCACAGAATGGGGTAGTGGGTGACTTTGAAGTTCGCGAACTCCCCTCCTAAGTTAGGAGGGGTGCCGTTCGCGCGTTTTTCAGCGAACGGCGGGGTGGTTCCTTTGGGAGACCACCCCGTCTGCGCCTTTCAAAGGTGGCTTCGCGGCATTTTCTTGATGGCGCAGCCACCCCTCCTAACTTAGGAGGGGAGTTTTGGGATCGTCCTTCAAAGTGACCCAGTACCCAGAACGGTGCAGCTTGACATTAATCTGACGTGGATTATGATGACGGCATCTTCCCTTGACAGAGAAGTCGGCACCAGGAGGTCTGAAATGAGAAACCGACTGCTCGGTGTGATTGCCGTTGCAGCAGTGGTCATAGCTACGGCTGGGCTTCTGCGAACGGCAGACCCGGGGTCGGCACCCAGAACTCCGTGGGGCGAACCCGCCGTATCAAACACCGCTGGAACGGCCTGCGCAGTTTGCGGCGAAGGATGCGTTCACAGATGACGAGAGAGCCGCACTCGATAAGCAGAGAGCAGCGATCCTGCGCCGGGACCAGCGTCTGGAGCGCGGCAGCGAACGTGATGTCGCCGGCGCATACAACGCTGTATTTCAGTCCGTAAGACCGACTGGAAAGCGAACGTCGCTGGTTGTCGATCCGCCCGACGGCCGGATTCCCGCGTTGACGCCGGAGGCGGCAACGAGAAGCAAGACTGAAAACGAATACAGGCTGGCAATGCTCGAAGCCACTGAAACGTGCAAGAACAAGGAACCCGCCTGCAGGGGAGGAAAGTATGGGCCGCCGTCACCGAAAAGGGCAGAAATGCCTCCCTTCTACAACACGGGACGTATCAATCGGAATGACGGTCCGGAGGACCGCAGCATGACAGAGCGCTGCATGGGCGCTCTGCTGCCCGATTTTGGCGGGTACCGTCGAATCGTGCAGTCTCCAGGATCGGTATCCATCTTCTACGACACGGGCCAGGGGCAAGGCTGGCAGCGCGTGATCCCCGTGACC
>QHXD01000668.1:0-4429 GCA_003223895.1 Acidobacteriota bacterium | reverse complement strand
ATCCGAGAGCGTTTCGGTGATTCTCGCGGACGCTGGGAAGGCAACACACTGGTCGTAGACGTCACCAACTTCTCACCAAAGTTCAGCTACCGGGGCGCTCGCGAAAAGCTGCACCTGGTGGAACGCTGGACGCGGCTCGATGCAACCAAGATCGAGTACTCCGTCACCATCGACGATACGACGACATGGATACGACCGTGGACCGTGAAACAGGAATTGATTCGCCAGGATGAGCAAGCAAACCGAATCTACTACGAACCGCGCTGTCACGAGGGAAACTTTGGCTTGCCGACCATGCTTCTTGGCGCGCGCGCCGAAGAGCGCGCTTTTGCAAGGGGCGCGGGTCCCGATCCGGCCACAAAGGACACAGCGACAGATTTTGGGAATGAAGGCGGCGCGGATGTCTTGACGGGGAACGGAGGAGGGATTTTCTGAAGATTGGTTTTTGTGACAGTTTTTAGCCGCGAATTACGCGGATTACGCGAATGGGACGCGAACCGCTAGCATGCGTATGTCCGGATAAGAATCCTTCGCGTCCCATTCGCGTAATCCGCGTAATTCGCGGCTAGACTAAGGAACACTCGAGGAGATTTGTCATGGCCAACCGGATCAATGGTTCGATGACTGCGATCGTCATGCTCTCGGCTGCTGTGGGGGCCGGAATTGCGATGGCAGTGGTGCGCTCCACAACCGCACCGGCATCGGGGCCGGCGCGCACGTCGGACGGCAAGCCCAACTTCAGCGGTATCTGGCAGGCCAACAATGAGGCGCATTGGGACCTGCAGGCTCACGAAGCACGTGCGGGAGCGGTGACCCAACCAGGTGTTTATCCGGCGTATGATTTCGCCAGCGTGCCGGCAGCACCCGTGCTCGCGCTCGGCGCTGCGGCGGGTGTGCCGGGATCGCTTGGTGTGGTCGGGGACGACGGCGAAATTCCTTACAAACCAGAAGCGGCTGCGATGAAAAAGGAGAACCGCGCGAACTGGATCGACCGCGATCCGGAGCTGAAGTGTTATCTGCCGGGCATTCCACGGGCAATGTACATGCCGTATCCATTTCGAATCGACCAGAGCACGAACAAAATTCAGATGGCATTCACGTTTGCGAACGCGGCTCGCACGATCCATCTGGATAAAGCCGAGGGGCCGCCAGACGATACATACATGGGTCATTCCGTCGGCCACTGGGAGGGCGATAGCCTGGTCGTCGACGTGACGGGCTTCAACGGCAAGAACTGGTTCGACCGGGCCGGGAATTTTCACAGCGCTTCCCTCCACCTTGTTGAGCGCTTCACACCCATCAGTGCTAACGCCATTCGTTACGAGGTGACGATTCGGCCATGGAAAATCGCAATGCCGCTGTATCGCCGTCTGGAACCCAATATTCAGCTCATCGAGTACCCCTGCATCGAATTTGCGGAGGAGTTCCTCTATGGACATGTTCGCAAGAAGCAACTGGTGAAGCGGTGGGAAGGGGAGACGATGATAATCGATATCACGCGCAAGGTTCCACCCGGCGACCGCTTTTTTGAATGGTATAGAAAGTGAAACTGAACAACTGTAAAACTCTGGAATCGGAGGTTCATCCGATGCGAACCAAACTGGCCGTTGTGATTGCCGTAGTCGGTTTATTTGTGACTGGCGCAGCGTTGCCGCTCTCGGCACACCATGCGTTTGCAGCCGAATTCGACGCCAAGAAACCCGTCAAGTTCGAAGGCACAGTCACGAAAATGGCTTGGACCAATCCCCACGTGTGGCTCTACGTTGACGTGAAAAAACCTGATGGCAAGGTCGAAAACTGGGCTTTCGAGGCTGGTACCCCGAATGTTTTGTTTCGGCGCGGTTTTACAAAGAATTCTATCCTGCCCGGAACGAAGATCGTTGTTGATGGATACCAGTCCAAGGACGGGTCACGAAGGGCAAACGGCAGGGATATCACCTTTGCCGATGGACGCAAGATGTTTCTCGGCTCGACGGGCACTGGCGCTCCGTACGAGCTACCGCCGGGGGGTCAGAATGTAAAATAGCGCCATCCGCCCTCTTCAGAATTCCGTGACCGAGTGCGCGTCTAACCGCATGGCTGCCTGCGGTGGCCGCGGGCGTCCCGCAACACGTGCGAGTAGTGCTTGCGGCCTTCCAGCTTGGGGATCGCGTTGTCCTGATTTAGCGGTAAAAGTTGGCTATAAGGGACAGGGGGACGTTATGAAGACATGGTCGATGGCCGTCGTGGGCCTCGTGGGGATGCTGAGCCTGTTGGCACAGGGGCAGGTTCAGACCGCCCAAATCACTGTTCTGGCCGGCATGGGAGTGGTGTCAGGGGTACGTGACCTTGCCTTCGGATTCGAGCAGATGACCGGGAACAAGGTCATCGTGCGATTTGAGCAGACCCCCGATTTGAACCAGAAGATCAATTCGGGCGCCCCGGCCGATATCGCCGCGCTGCAACCTCAGCAGGTCGATGTGTTCATAAAAGACGGCAAGATGGTCGCTGGCACCAGGACTAATTTTGCTCAGGCCGGAGTGGGCGTCGCCGTGAAGACGGGAGCGCGGAGGCCGGACATCAGCACGGTCGAGGCCTTCAAGGCTGCGATGCTCAATGCCAAATCGATCGGCTATTCCCGTGGCGGCAGCGGCATCATCTCAGCCAATGTGATGGAGAAACTCGGCATCGCCGATCAGCTCAAGGCCAGGACCAAATTCATCGACGGCATACCGGTAGCCGAGGTCGTCGCCAAAGGAGAGGTCGAGATCGGGCTGCAGCAGATCAACGTCATCATACCGGTCAAGGGGGCCGACTACGTCGGCCCGTTGCCGACGGGACTGCAGGAGACCGTGAAATTCGCGGCAGCAGTGCTGACGGTGTCGAAGCAACCGGAGGTCGCCAGGGCATTCCTGAGGTTCATCGCCTCCGCGAAGGCTGCGCCTCTCATCCGCAAGAGCGCCATGGAGCCGTGGCACTAGCGCTTAGGGATCAAAGCAGATGTCGTTCGAGGTAAGTGGCATAGACTTGACGGCGCGGTCGCACATCCTGTGCCGGCTTCCCTGCCATCACGCCAGCGCTCCTTAAACGATAGAAACTCTCTCCTTGGTGGCCAGCTAACGGTCTGGGCTTCAGCCGCGCCGAGCACGCGTCTTTTGCGTGCGAGGTGTCGGCTGCAAGCCCTTGATAGGCGTTTTTTGACGCGAGGAACCTTTCGCGCGTCGGCTCTGCAGCCACTTTTCAAGTGACACTTGACTTTCGCGTGATTGTTGTCCATGCAAGAGGCCTTCGACACTAATGTCCTCGTCCAAGTCGATCCAGTGAATGCCTTCTCCGCGAGCGATGAAACGCCAGTTGTTCCGTTCCGCGACGGAACCGTGTAGTAACCGTGGAAACCAAGCAAGCGGTACAGAAATTGTTCTGCCATCAGTGAGGTCAACCGTAAGGGTGTCCGTCGTCACCTTCACATGCTGAGCTCTTGCTTCAGTTTGCTCCACTTTCAAAGTACTCATTCCAGCTCCTTAGCAAAGCCTCCACATCCTTCTCGACCAATTTCTGGATTCGATTGATTTCTCGCCTGGAAAACCCGCCACTACGTTCGAGTCTCACTGGGCGAAGCCAGAACTTAGCGACTTTCTCATCGCGTTCAACGTGTACGTGCGGTGGCTCATGTCGATCGCTGGCATAGAAAAAGAACCGATACGGACCCACTCGCAAAACCGTTGGCATGCTGAGATGAGTTTACAACACGCCAATGTCGGAGTCTCGGGAGCGAGCGCTACCCCGACTGTGAGTAGGCTGAATCGAGCACATTCCGGCAGCCGACTGCCCATACTCAGAAAAGCTCCAGGGTTCTCAGCGTATTCAAGCCGAAGCGTATCCCCAAAGTATGATTGGGCAGGCATCTCGGCCAACTTCGTCGTAGCGAGATTGTCCTCAATTGCGCCTCACATTGTCCGTCGAACGGCCTGCGGTTGAGTTAGCCGGTGAACACGTGCGCGGAACCGTGGGGTTCGCTACTGTTGAGCCAGCGTACGATTGCAGTTGCGATCTTGAGGCCACTTTTTCCGGATGGCTCGATCAGGTTTGCATAGTCGGCCTTCTCGCTGCAGACAAAACGCAAGTCAATGATGGTCAGCGTACGTTCAAAACCAAATCTCAGGATGACGTCATTGAACATCATGAGGGCCATTCGTGCAACGTAAGCTTCCGGAGGATCCAGATTGCCGTTGTAAATGGTGCAGATCGCTGTTTTAAGTCGCAGCCTCAATACGGCTTCTATTGCGGCTCGATAAGCGGCCTCAAATTGCGCGATTCGTTTCGCGAACAACGAAAGCGCTTCTGTGGTTGATGCAACGGGAGTCGACAGCAAATCGCTGTTGAGTAATGCGTCGTTTCCTCCAATTGAGATGACAATATGAGAGGCGTCTGAAGGAACCCTGGCAATCTG
>QHXD01000651.1 GCA_003223895.1 Acidobacteriota bacterium | reverse complement strand
CCAATCCATCTGCTGCTCACCGATGTGGTGATGCCAGGAATGAGTGGATATGAGTTGTCTGAACGTCTGAGGTCCGCACGTCCACACATGAAGGTCCTGTATATGTCGGGCTATACCGACGTCGGCATCGTCCGCCAGGGGTTGTTGAAACCTGGCCTGGCTTTCCTCCAAAAGCCCTTTCTGCCTGACGCCTTATTCGCCAAAGTGCGGGCTGTGTTAGAAGCCCCCAGTCAACGCTAAGAAGTTCTGGGGGTTGCACGGTCTTTCGCCGCACGATACCATACGCGCGCTTATTTCCCCGACATCACTACCCTCCACGAGCTTCCGAGGAGGTGTTTTGGAAGAAAACTACGAGGATTGGCGCCGTCAGTTCGCCACAGAACGTCTGGTGGTGCTGTACTATCTAGGGCTGGTCGCCAACCCGGTCTTCATCGCCGCAGACGTGCTTCTCCATCGTGAGTATCTCTCGTCGCTGCTCGGTATTCGGGCGGTCCTCGAGCTGGGGTTCCTGTTTTGTTTTTTGATGCTCAAACGACGCGTCGCTCTGTTCACGCCGAATGTCCTGCTGGCGCTCTGGGTCTTGATCGGCAATCTGTGCATCGCTCACATGACGGTCGTCCTGGGTGGCTTCACCGCTCAGTACTACAACGGTTTGAACCTGGTATTCCTGGCCGCAGCGGTCATCGTCCCCGTTTCCTGGCCCACTCATCTCGCGGCTCAGCTGAGCACGCTCCTCTATTACTACGGCGCCAATTTCCTTCACGCTCCGACCCCGGCCGCCTTGGATGCGGCGATAGAGAATTCCTTCTTTCTGGTGTGGACGTGTGTGGCCGTGCTGTTTTCCGTCAATCTGTACGAACGCTTGCAACGCGCCGAATTTCAGGCCCGTGTCTCGGAACGCCAGATCAGCCGGCAATTGGAGGCCTCGAATCGCAAGCTGCTCGAACTGGATCGCTTGAAGAGCGAGTTCTTCGCCAACATCAGCCATGAACTCCGCACGCCTCTGACGCTGAGCCTGGGCGCGTTGAAGACCCTCCAGACCTTGTCACTCGATCCGGAATGCAGGCAACTCGTCCAGTCGGGCCTTCGGAATACCTCCAGACTCCTCTTTCTCATCAACGAGCTGCTCGACCTGGCCAAGTTCGATAGCGGACGCGCTGAGCTCAGGAAACGATGTATCGACATGGCGACGCTGGTGCGGGGCGTGGCGGCCAACTTTGAGTCAAGCCAGAAGAGTCGTGTCCATCTCAAAGGCGTCAGCGAGGCGGTACCTGTCGAAGCCGACCCTCGTCAGATGAAGAAGGTCCTCTACAACCTGTTCTCCAACGCCTTCAAATTCAATGATCCCGACAAGGGGCAGGTGTGGGTGCGGCTGGACGCCAATGAAGACTGCGTAGAACTTGAAGTCGAGGACAATGGCATCGGGATTCCGCGGGACCAACTGGAGCGGATCTTCGACCGCTTCACCCAGGTGGAAGGAAGCGCCACACGACGCTATGAAGGAAGCGGGATCGGTCTGGCGCTGGTCAAGGAGATCGTGAGGCTCCACGAGGGAATGATCTCGGTGGAGAGCGAGGTCGGCCACGGGTCGACTTTTACGATCACGCTGCCTCGCGGTCGGGCGAGTCCCGAGGAGCTCGTCACGGTGGAGGATGATGACACCGTCACGATCCCGGTCCTGCCCATCTGCGAACAGGACCAAGCCAGGGCAATGGCTCCCTCGGCGCCAGCGAGCGGCGACCTGCCGCTCGTCCTCGTCGTTGATGATAATCCGGACATGCGCACCTATATGGAGCGGGTGCTGAGCAGACGGTACCGGGTCGTGTTAGCCAAAGAAGGCGCCGAAGCGCTGGAGCAGGCGAAGACCGTGCGCCCCGATCTGATCCTCACCGATGTCATGATGCCCCGGATGAGCGGCTATGACCTGTTGAAGGCGGTCCGGGAGGACCGGAAGCTTCGCGCGATTCCCGTGGTGTTCTTGACCGCCCGGGCAGGGACGGAGGCACGCATCGAAAGCCTCGAGGCGGGCGCCGATGATTACGTCGCAAAGCCGTTTGACGAGAATGAACTCCTGGCTCGTGCGGGCAACCTGATTCGCGCACGCGCACAGGAACGGGAACTCATCCAGCTCCAGAAGGAGAAGATCGCGCGATTCCTGCCTCCGCATCTTGCGGACATGATCATCGCCGGTGATCGCGACGATTTCTTAAAAGGCCACCGAGCGGAAATCACCGTCTTGTTCATCGATCTCCGGGGGTTCACCGCGTTTGCGGAGTCAGCAGAGCCTGAAGCGGTGATGGCGATCCTCCGGGAATACCAGACCGAGATGGGAGCTTTGATCTCCGAGTATGGGGGAACGCTCGAGCGGTTTGCCGGGGACGCCATGATGGTCTTCTTCAACGATCCCATCCCGGTGCCCAATCATGCCGAGCAGGCGGTGCGTTTGGCGGTCGCCATGCGAAACCGAAGTGCCGCATTGCGGGCGAAATGGACGAAACGAGGCATTGACCTGGGGGTCGGGATCGGCATCGCCGCCGGGTATGCTTCTTTGGGCGTGATTGGTTTCGAAAGACGCCAGGACTATGCAGCGATCGGCCCGGTGACGAATCTGGCAGCGCGGCTCTGTGGCGAGGCCCAGCACGGGCAAATCCTCATCTCCGGGCGGGTCTTGGAGCTCGTGGAGTCGCTCGTGTCGACCGAGCCGGTGGGAGCCCTGACCCTCAAAGGATTCCAGAGGCCGGTCGTCGCGTACAACGTCACCGGACTGCGCCCGTTACAGGACTAAGAAGGGCGGGTCCTATCGCCGCCTACCTCATCCGCGCCACCCACGCGAAGAGAAAACCAGCCTATTCCATTTTCTGTTTCTGATGCGAAGTATGCTAAACTGCGGGACAAAAGAAATGGGAGCTACCCTATGCCTTTCCTCAAACTGAACGAATATTACATCAACGTAGACTGTATCTACTACGTGCAGGAGCAAGGAGAGCAATATTTGGTGTGCTTTGACAGCGGCACG
>QHXD01000650.1 GCA_003223895.1 Acidobacteriota bacterium | reverse complement strand
CGGCACGTTCAGAGGCGAGCCCGTTCCCGTCGAGATCGATGTAGAGGTCAATTTCAAACTGCGCCGATGACGGTCGCCATGGTTAGCCGCGGAGCGCCGGCAGGGCCTGTTGCTCAGATGAAATCAAGTTGGGTTTAGCACGTAGCCGTGGGCTTTATGCCCGCGTTCAAATACCGCCAGAAGAATTCTTTAATTGTGTTTGAACGCGGGCATAAAGCCCACGGCTACGTGCAGACCGCCGATGGTTTCCTTGGGCAACAGCGCCCGCGGCTAAATACAGACGCGGATTTCAGCCGGCAGCGGACTTACTTAAGGGAGGTCTTTGCCCTTTCTTCCTCGATCCTCTTTTGAAAACTCGCCTCCGTATCGGCAATCAATTTCGTGTAGCCTTCCGGGTTCAAGAGGGGATTAGGGATCTCGCCTGCTTTGATCCGTTCAACCTTGCCGGCAAACAGACTTTCCGGATGCATTGGAAGATAGATATCCGGCTTGAGCGTCTTCTGGACGCGAAACGACCGCAACGTGTCTTCGATCAATGTCGGAAATTTCGTATTTCCCACCAGCTTGACTCCGGCGTTCGGTCCGCCGCAGGCCTGGAAGACGACGGAGTAGGGCTTGCCCCTGTCCTGGACCGTGGTCGTCCATGTGGTGCAGCCCGGCGTATGCCCGGGCGTCCAGACGGCGCGCAACGTGGTGCCTCCCAACGTGACGGTGTCCCCATCCTTCAATACGCGATCGACGGCAACAGGGTCCCAGCCTTCATCTCCAAGCGGCGACTTGTCGGCGCCGGCCGCGAGCGCTGCCGCGTCCTCTCCGATCGCCATGACCTTTGCACCGGTTGCCTTCTTCATGGCCGCGTGGCCCTGCACATGGTCAAAATGCGCATGTCCCGACAGGAGGATTTTGATGTCCTGCAGCTTGAACCCAAGCTTGTCGAGGTTCGCGCGAATCACCGAGTGCATCTCCCTCGTTCCTGTGTCGATCATGATGTGGCCCTGGGGCGTGGTGATGAGATACGAGGCAATGTTTCTCGCGCCAACGTAGTAAATGTTGCCAATGATGCGGAAAGGTTCCACGGGTTCACTCATTTGGCCGTGGAATTGTGCTCGCGATTCCGGTGAGAGCGGCGAGGTCTGCGCCGAGAGGATGACCGAACTCATGACAATCGACAACACGGCGTTACGCATGGGAACCTCCTCACGTTGAGCGGATTATAGCCGCGGAGCGGCTGGGAACCCACACCTTAGCATAGTCCGCTTGGTCGGGCCCCCCTCCCTCTCTCCTGCCGCGGGAAGTTCTGCGGGTTTGGGACCGGATATGGCGTTGTACCGGCCAGCGTCACCGTGCATTCCGCCAGCGTCTCCGCTGCTGGTGGAAGTGTGGAAGGCAAACTGGGAATCGTCCGGTCGGGTCCTGCGAAGTTAAATGCGCTGGTGAGATCGCCGACGACCGAGCGCCGCCAGGCGCTCAGGTTCGGGACCTCGGCGCCAAACCGTGTTTCGAGGAATCGCAGCACCGAAGTGTGATCGAAGAGATGCGATGAGACCAGCCCGCCCCGGCTCAACGGAGAAATGATAAGCAACGGGACTCGAAAACCCAATCCAATCGGCCCAAGGATCGGTGGATTGCCGACGACGTTCGGGTCCGGGACCGCCGGCGCGGTGATGTATTCCCCGGGAGTGCCGGGCGGGGCTGTGACGGGCGGAACATGGTCAAAGAATCCGCCGTTCTCGTCGTACGTGGCAAACAGGACTGTCCCGGCCCACTGCGCCGGATTTGCGGTCAAGGCGTTCAGAATGGTGGACATGTCGTTTTCACCGAAGAGTGAAGGAGCGGGCGGGTGCTCGGTGTCCACCATTGGCGCCAACACCCATGACACCTGGGGCAGAGTTCCCGCCAGAGCATCGGTGACAAATGAAGCCGGATAGGAGGGCAGGAACGCGTTCTGATACAGCGGCGAGGCAGGATTTTGAAAGTTCTTAAAGTACCAGAGCACGTTGTTCTCGAGGCTCGAATCGGGGGACGAGTAGACCTTCCACGTGATGCCCCGCGCCTGCAGCTGTTCCGGCATCGTCGTATACGTCAGACGCCCAAAAAACGTTTGCCGGTTGGTAGTCAGCGTCTCCAGCAAAGGTCCGCCGTATCTCCCGTCGGGGTCAACCGAAGCCGCCATAGAGTAGAGGCGGTTTGGATCAGTCGGTCCAATCACCGAGCAGAAATAGTTGTCGCAGATTGTAAATGCGTCAGCCAGTGCATAGTAAAAAGGAAGATCTCCGCGCGTGTAATAGCCCATGGTCAAGACCGCGTTATTGGCATCCGAGAGGCGCGAAGTGACAAACCCATTCATCGTGCCGTGATTCCAACTCTGATGCTGAGGCACCCAGGCGTGAGTGATGTCGTGAGTGCAGGCGGCATTCGTTCTGGAAGTGTCCAGATGGAAGGGCAACAGCATGCCAACCGGAGGATCCGCTAAATTCGCGGGATCAGGCTGGAAGAACGCCCGGCTGTGATCGGCGAAGCCGCGTACTCCGCGGTAGCTTCCGAAATAGTGGTCAAAGGAACGGTTTTCCTGAATGAAGATGACCACTTTTCGTATATCCGTCAATTTGGCGCAAGTCACAGGACCTGCGAGCAACGGTCGCGCCAGTCCCGCTGCAGTCGCAACCAGGCCAGTTTTCAATAGTTCGCGGCGAGTGACTGTTCGTTGCCTCATGAGAGAGCCCTCCCGGTAGCTAAAATGGGCCGGCCAGGTGCAGACTGGCAGACCTATTTTTGCAGCACGATGAATTCCGTTTTAACGGCCTGTCAATTCAGCGGAACAGTCAGGGGAGCACCGGATTGTGAGAAGTAACGGACTTTACCGGATGTGCCGAGTCCAGGCGTGTCGCCGAAAATGATGATTTGCGTGGTGTAGCCGCCCCCTTCGACGATATGCGGAAAGTAGAGAGGGGACGGCGTTGCGCCGGAAGATTCCGGCGCCGGTGAAATGGTGGTGATGAGAAAATCGCCGCGTTCATTGTACCGGCCACGCACACCTGTAACGGAGACGCCCTCCGTGGAGTTGGTCCAGATCCGAAACATTCCGCTTGGAGGCGGCCCGAAAAG
>QHXD01000649.1 GCA_003223895.1 Acidobacteriota bacterium | reverse complement strand
AATTCGCTGGTATTTGTTTTCGGGCCGGCCGGCGTTGGAAAGACGACGCTGCGTCTGCCGCTTCTCCCACCCGGCCACATCACGCGCGAACAGCGCGGGCATCCACTGATCGGCGCATGGACCAAGGCTTTCGCTCCGCAACCAGAAGAAGAAGACGATAAACGATTATGTTGCCGAACGGCAATTTTAGGGTGAATAGACCGAAATAGACCGGAATGGACGACAGTCAGTTGGTTGAAATGACAAGAGCGTCCAATCAAATTTTTGGCTCAATAACCCGAAGGTCGGAGGTTCAAATCCTTCCCCCGCAATTTCAAACCACCAAATCGGGCCATCGCAGGATGGCCCTTTTTGTTGCACCTGGGGAGATGAGCGATGTTCAACACGTTCGAGCACAGAATTGATTTCCTTTCCAATGCTCACAAAATGCTCACAGATCTCCAAGAATGTCCGCATATCGGGAGCGTGGTGCTCGGCTCCGCGCTCACTTTCGTAAGTTGGGGTAGCGCGTCTTGCGGCAGTGTCAGTTAATCGTTGCGTCGATGACGACACCATTCGGATCCGTATAAAGAGTTATAGGGTCCGGTTGATTCAGGAGTGCCTGGCAATCGAGAATCTCATAGCTGGCCACAAAGCGTTGCGCCATGAACGTGAAGAGGGAATTGGCGACGTTCGGGAAGGGGGAACGAAAGGCCGTAAGATAAAGCCGATCCAGCAGAAGCTTAGTCGGCGCTATTTTCCACAAATGGGCGCAGTAAGATACCGGATTGGCCTCGCCCGTGGTGCGAACCTGCGGTTGATCGACACCGATACGGTACGCATTCAGCTTCGGCAGGCTAACGTTCCCATCGACGAGGACCATGGGATCCAAAAGAGGAACGAGCGCAACTGGACTCAATTCGTGCGCTCCAGCCTGGAGTTCATTGAGCGCCAGGGCGGGCACCAGGTTCCCTCCATCTGCCAAATCAGGCGCCATCATTGGCGCACAACCCAATGCGGGATCGATGAACACATCAAGAAGGCGTTCATCACTGGGATTGGCGAATACTTTTGCGCCGGGAAGCAGCATGCGGTTTTGCTGTGTATTCTGAGCAATGAGTCCCTGCGCGGTCGCCAGGTAGGTCGCCGTCACGTTATCGCTCGGATCCTGGTCGATAACCATGAAATCGCGTGACGACGGGCAAGGGCGATTGTCGCGGGCTGTTCCCAATGGCGGAATAGTCAACTGACCGGCATTGATAGCCACGTGGGCCGCGGCAAAGAAAGCCGGTGCATTACAGTACGCATACTGTCCGAAGACGCTGCCCGGTACACCGTTTACGCAACTGTTGTCCGCCAGGGCGCCAACGGTCGGTCGCAGCGTCAGGTTGTCGCCGTTGTACCCGAACCAAATCCCCACTACGGCGTTGGCTGGATATATCGGAACAACAGGGGGCGCAGCAGGCACCGTGCCCTGATCAATGACCAGCGGGTTATAGATTGCAATTTTGCCCGTAGCTGGATCGAGTATCGCCGCCTGCACAAATGCGGACTGATTAGCGTCTAATTCGTGACACGGACCCTTAGCCGGGTCCGTAGCCACTAACTGGTACGGCGTCGCGAGTCCTGCTGCCGTCAATGGAGCGGGCGGCACAATAAGCGTACAGTCTGGATTAGGTACCGCCGTCGTCTGCGCTAACGCAGTAACGGGGAGAGTAATCGCCGCGAGTCCGATCATCGCTTTGAACAGGGTCCTCCCAGCGAGGAAAATGTCGATTCGGGAAGTGCAAGGTCGGCCAAGAATAGCCATCGGAATCCTCCTTCTTTCATAGGCAAAATTCTCGATATGCTGACAGGCGGCACGGCTCAGTCACTGCCATGCGAACTGAGTCCTGTCCTGCCATCTACCATAGGCACATCGACAGAATAATAAGCAGGATGGGCGCCACAGATCTGATCGAAGTTATGTAGCGGCGCTGCATCGTCTTCCGTTTCGCAAGCGACTCGCGCGGCGTTCCGTGCAGGGTGGAATTCCCACTTCGTGGTCTTGAACAGCCGTTGCTATGCGCAGGCAGGGGCGCTCTTACTCGCGGGAAGGCTCAACAGGACGTAAGCGGCAGGTTGCACAAATCGCCAATTCGCAGGGACTTGCTGTCCGCCTTCCAGGAATTTGTGGTGTGCGGGCAGCTCCACACCTGAAATCCCAGACGTGTTCAACGGGAGATCATTTGCCGACAGCGTATATGGCACAATGACCATGTATTTTTTTACGCACTGCGCAACACTGGATTGCAGTTCGCCTGAAGTGTGGGCAGGGTCAAATTTCCAACTGGCAGCCTGAAATTGGCTGTTCTATGCGGAAGGAGTTGAGAGAGGCGTCTCTCGCGTCCATTCCTCACATCGGCGGCCGCAGAATGTACTCTGCTTCGGTCACATTCGAAGTTCGTTGGATGAGGTAAGGTGATCGCGGATTCGTGAAGTGACCGGTTAACGCGCTGACCACTGTATAGAGCCTGAAGAAAAGCTTCACACTCTTATTTTGGCTCTCCGTATTCTGGAACTAATGACTCATCTTCTCAGCGCGATCCTGGGCCTCTCATTGGCGGCGGACCTCAATGCATACGCAACTGTGCTTGCGCGACGATCAAGTGAAGGAAAAGGACGACCACGTCGCGCATGCGGCATGGTATCAAAGGCTAAGAACCCCTGAAAGTCAGTTCACTATTCGTTACGTACTGCACCCTTGCCAAGTCGCTTTAGCGACCCCTCCTCGGTCACCGAAGGCTTCGGTGTTTTCGTTAACTCCCCATCACCTCTCCGATTGCTACAGGCTGCGGCGAGAGTTGTCGGATGGGTTTCGCATCCATTAGAGATCCGCGCCTTTTCACGGCGCATCAAGAATCCGTGCGCGCGGTGAGTAGGGCCTGGCCTCAGGATAGAACAGCCAATTTTAGGCTGCGAATTTGGGAATTCCACCCTGCCCACACTTCAGGCGAACTTCAATCCAGTGTTGCGCAGTGCGTAAAAAAATACATGGTCATTGTGCCATATACGCTGTCGGCAAATGATCTCCCGTTGAACACGTCTGGGATTTCAGGTGTGGACCTGCCCGCACACCACAAATTCCTGGAAGACGGACAGCAAGTCCCTGCGAATTGGCGATTTGTGCAAGCTGCCGCTTACGTCCTGTTGAGCCTTCGCGCGAGTGAGAACGCCACTGCCTGCGCATAGGAACGGCTGTTCAAGACCACGAACTGGGAATTCCACCCTGCGCGGAACGCCGGGCGAGTCGGCTTGCGAAACGGAAGACGATGCAGCGCCGCTACATAACTTCGGTCGGATCTGTGGCGCCCATCCTGCTTATTATATTGTCGATGTGCCTATGGTAAATGGCTGGACAGAACTCGGTTCGCAGGGTGAAGTCGGTATGAAGAGAAGGCTGCTTGTCTCATCCCCATTAAATGCAATCGTCGTCACCCTAACCATCCTCGCTTTGTTGCTCTACTGTGTCCGCCTCATTTCGGCTACCGGTACGACGTTGGGCGATCCTGCAGCGTCGATGCAGCCAGGAACGTGGGCCACGCTGACGAATCCAGTGAACAAGGTTCTGGTGTTTTGCAGCGCCGGCACAAACGCGTTGTACAAGCTTTCCAGGTCCGGCCAGGCCCCGTCCACTGCACCCCTGCTTATTTCGCCTATCGGCAGAAAGACGTGGAATCGAGTAGCGGTGAAGAGCGGAGGACTAATTCAGGATCAGTCGAAACAAGTTCTGTCCCTTATATTTTCCTGCCAGCATTCCAGCCCCTTACTACAGGAAATAGAAATCGCAGTTCGAAAGAAATACTCAAACTGGAGGTATGTATGAATCCACTTACACCCATTAATGCGTCGGCGGTTAACAAAGCATTTCTCGTAGCAATTTTGCTATCCGCCCATGTTGGTCGCGCCGAAGACGGTTCAGAATTTCGGGTTTTCGACGGTACTGTGAAGTTCGTGGCGGCTGCGAATGTCTCTATTTTCACAGTGCATGGCCAATCCCGCGAGATGACGGGCAGCTTGATGTTAGTCAAAGGCGAAAGACGCATTGAACTGCAAAACATCCGTGCTCGCATCAACCCGAAATCGTTTAAGACGGGAATCTCGCTGCGCGATGAGCACATGCGAAGGAAGATATTCTCACTTGCAAACGATACGACACCTGAATTGGAGTTTGTGAGTGACAGAATCACCTGTCCGGAGCTGCCACAAGGCCGCGATGCAGCTTGCCCTGTCTCAGGCCAGTTGACGCTGCGTGGTGTCACCCGTCCATTCGCGATCAGTCTCAAGGTCTTGAATGACGGTAAAGGATATCGAATCACTGCGGAAGGTGGGCTGAAACTGAGCGATTTTGGAATTGAACCGCCGTGCCAGCTCGGCGTGTGCGTTACTGATGATGTGAAATTGAATTTTGAGTTCCAGGCAAGAGAAACGTCCAGCCTTGCAGGAGGCCCCCGATGAGGTGGCTGTTCCTTGCCCTTTTGCTCACGCCAGTGCCCGCATCTGCGTTACCCAACATGATACGTTTGGGATACGGAAACTGTATATCGTGTCATGTTGCGCCGCAGGGGGGTGGGCTTCTGACCGCTTATGGACGTGGAATAGACGATGCACAGAGCCTCCGAGCGCGAGAATATGAACCTCACTCAAATCGTGTGCTCAATCTACTGAGCTTGAATGGTCACATTGACCAGGACGCCCGTGTCATTCCATCCATCCAACTCAACCATTCACCAGGAGGCCCATATGTCGGTGTGGACAAGATTCGTCTCTTTTACCGCAATGTAACAACTTTAGGGAAAGGCGTTCGAGTCTCGGCAATAGCCGAAATCGAGAATGAAACAACTCCGCGCAAACCGCGCGCGTACGATCCCGCCATCCGGCCCGGACACGTCCTGTTCACGTCGGCGTTACTACAGTATCGGCCGAAAGACGGTATCGAGTTTGCTGCAGGACGGGACGCTCTTCCAACGGGACTGAACATTCCCGATCAGACCACGTTTATCAAGGCCAGAAATCGTGCGGGGTACTATGACACGCCAACACAGGTAAAAGCCTTTCTCTGGGGTAAACGATGGCTTGTGGCGCCATATGTTTTTGCGCCGGGCGGGCACGAACCCGCCAGCTCGCGAGAAAAGGGGGAAGGCATCATGGCCGAGTACGACGTCCTCGGCAGAGGCACTACGATTGTCGGGATAAACTCGCTCCGCGGATCGGACCACATAGGCCATCGCGCCATGTCAGGTGCATACACCCGCATCGGTTTCGGAAAATGGGGTATTCTCGCAGAGCACGACCTAACCCTTCGCCGCTTAAATGAAGCGAATGGCGGAGCGGCATTCTGGCAGCGCGTCAGCTACCTGCAGCTTTTCTACTACCCGCGGGAATGGTTTGCGGTAGCGGCGGTAACAGAACGTGCGACCGTCCAGCGCCCATACCTGGAAAACTTGTCGGCTTACAAGGGTGAACTGTCGATGAGATTGTCGAGCAACTTTAGCATCGTGGTCCGCGGCGGAATTCAGCGAGACGCTCTCACAGGCGTCGTGACACCTATTGCCAGCGCTCAGCTTGCCGTGAAAACGGTAAATTAGCGGCGGGAAATTGCACCGAGGATCTGCCGTTCAAACCAGTATGTCGCGTTTTTTGGAGGCCCTCTTTTTTTTGAATGCAAAAGGACTTGGGCGGTTGCGGCAGGGACCCGAACAACGATTTCTCAACCGCATCGCCCTCACCTCGAAATGCTGGCTCCACATCTTCCGATCGCCTTCTCTTCATTGCTTCGTAAGCGTCGTGTGAATACCGTCTAGGCTGACACGGTCACCGCCATCATTCTT
>QHXD01000654.1 GCA_003223895.1 Acidobacteriota bacterium | reverse complement strand
TTGCGATATACCGATGCCAGTGTCCTGAACCGTAGCGACGGCATCCTTCCCATTTGTGTTAAGACCAATGAAAACGCGCCCGCCGCTTGGCGTGTACTTCACTGCGTTGTCGATCAGGATCAGGAACAAGCGACGGAGCGCATGTGCGTCGCCGTTCACAAGGATTGGAATATCGGGAATTTCGCGGTCGAGTTGAATTTGCTTCGACAGGGCAAGCGGTTGGCTCGCCATTGATGCTTCGCCAAGGATCGACGCGATGTCAACCATGGAAAAGCCTACTGCTTCGGCGCCAGAGTCCATTCTTGCCAAGGTCATCAGGTTGTCGATCAAAATCCCCGTCCCTTTCGCTTCTTCAAGGATCTGAACCAGTGCCTCGCGGTATTCGGCATTGTCCCGGTCACGCCGAAGCGAAAGCTCGGCAGTTGTTCGTATGAGCGCTGTGGGAGTGCGAAGCTCATGAGAGGCGTCGGCGGTGAACTGCGTGATCCTCTTGAAGGCTGTCTCAAGTCGATCCATCATCTGGTTGAAGGTTTCGGCAAGCCGTTGCAGTTCGTCTCCTGTCTTGAGACTCGCAAGCCGCCTCGATAAGCTATGTTCACTGATAGATCGTGCGGTGCTGGTGATTGCATCGACAGGCGCGAGCGCCCTCCGGCTCATCCAATATCCGCCGAGGCTTGCAAGAACGAGCACGACCGGGATCGATAAAACGAGCAGCCATTGAAGCTGCTGGAGGACGTCGGATACTTGAGCCAGCGGTGCTGCCAACTGAACGGTGTAGGTATTTCCGGGCACTCCAAACGTAGCAGACACAATCCGCAAAGGAATCCCGCGAACAACCTGGGTTTCGTATCGCGGCGCAGCCGGATCTTCGCCCGGCCTTGGTATAGCGTAATCGCGAATCGAGGCCGATCGAAAGACCCAGTTGCCTTGCGCGTCACTCACCTGCAGAAGATCCCCACCGGGCCTCAAGCCGGAATGCTCGCGAAGTTCGTAGGTGAGATCTTCCTGTGAGAAGATTGGCCCAACGCGCTCCATAAACCTGCGAATGCCCTGCAGCCGCTGCCGGAGATCTTCATCGATGGCGGCGTGCACGCTCCCTCGAACCGCAAAGAAGATGCCGATGCCGAACGCGGCAAAAGTTACGGCCTGAACGGCAAAGTACCAGAGCGTCAATCGGGCGCGAATGGATGGCGGTCTCATGACGACTGTTCTTCCCGAAGCACGTAACCAAAGCCTCGAATCGTGTGGATCAGTTTCACCGCATGCCCGCTATCCACCTTTTTACGAAGGAGCCGAAGAAACGCGTCAAGTGTGTTGTTTTCAATTTCGCTGTCGAACCCCCAGATGGCCTCAACAATCGCGTTTCTCGGCAGAACCCGGCCGGAATGCCGCATCATGAGTTCGAGCAGCAGATACTCGGTCTTCGTGAGATGAATTTGTTTCCCCGCACGGCATACAGTGTGAGTTACCGAATCGAGTATAAGGTCCGCGATCTTGAGCTTCGGTAAACGTTCTACAGGGCCTCGCCGGGAAATAGCTTGCAATCTGGCTAACAGCTCGTGGAAGGCAAAAGGTTTCGTCAGATAGTCGTCCGCGCCTAGATTTAATCCCTTCACGATATCCGACACGGCGTCTCGCGCTGTCAGCATGAGGATAGGTACGTGCTTCTTCGACTGCCGCAGCCGCCGGGCAATTTCAAATCCAGTCATCCCGGGCAGCATAACGTCCAGGATGACCACATCGAATGGATACGTTCGGCTGATGTCGAATCCTTCAGTGCCATCGTGTGCCAGCGTCACCGAATGATTCTCCTCCTCCAACCCCTTCTTGAGAAGTTTGGCCATCTTCTGTTCGTCCTCGACGATCAGGATTCGCATCTGAGGTTTCTCTCCAAACGAATCAGAGCCTATCGTGCCTTCATGAAAATTGCCTGAAAATGGTTATTCTTTTTTTGTGTCTGTTCTTCAGCAGATTTTCAGATCGATGGTTTAGCATCCTGTTGTAACCTCGGGATTCTTTCGTTTCGTACTTCTAACGTGGGAAATAAGTCAGGGACTTGAGATATGAGATTGTTGCTCGGCGTCCTCGTTTCGCTCTTCTTTT
>QHXD01000653.1 GCA_003223895.1 Acidobacteriota bacterium | reverse complement strand
CGGGATAGGTATTCTCCTGTAGCGATCTTACAAACTCCCCTCCTAACTTAGGAGGGGAATTGCGCTGTCCTGACAATTCACTCAACCTTCGAGACAGCGACTCACCTGCGACGATTATCCCACACTTCGGGATTGACGAAATGGGGAGGACGATTTCCCTTCAGCACGGCAAGCAGATTGTCCGCAGCCATGGTGCTCATTCTGATCCGGGTTTCATGCGACGCGCTGGCAATGTGAGGGACGATCACGGCGTTATCCAATTCGAGCAACTCGGGCTCGATCTCCGGCTCTCTTTCAAACACATCGAGGCCGGCTGCAGCAATCTTTCCGCCCTTCAATGCGCGGACGAGAGCCTTCTCGTCAACAACGGGGCCTCGCGAGGTATTCACGACGATGCAGGCAGGCTTCATCAACGCAAAAGTCCGGTCATTGAGCAGGTGCTTCGTCTCGGGGAGCAATGGAACGTGCAGTGAGATGAAATCCGACACGCGGAGCAGTTCTTCCAGGGAAACCGGAGTAACGCCAAGTTCCTTGATGACCCGCTCCGGGATCGGCCTGGGGTTATGGAACAGGATCCGCATGTTAAACCCGGCAGCGCGGCGCGCCACGGCCTGCCCGATCCGCCCAAGGCCGACGATCCCCAGCGTTTTGCCGTAAATGTCGTGGCCGACAAACAGCTTCGGGTCCCAGGCGGTGAATTTTCCGGAGCGCGCAAACCTGTCGGCCTCCACCACGCGGCGCGCGGCGGCCATGAGCAGGGTCCAGGCAAAATCTGCAGTGGTTTCAGTGAGGACGCCGGGAGTGTTCGTGACAATGACGCCGGCTCTGGTAGCCGCTGCGACATCGATATGATTGATGCCCACGCCGAAATTCGCGACTACCTTGAGCTTCGCCGCAGCCGCAAGCAGTTCGGCGTCGATGACATCGGTGACCATGGTCAATGCCCCGTCAGCGTCTTTGAGATGCCCAATCAACTCGCTCTTCGGAAGAACGCGATCGCTGCTGTTAACTCTAACCTCGGCGTCGCGTTTCAGTCTTTCGACGGTGTCACCAAAGACGTGCCGCGTGACATAGACCCGCGGGGCCATTTATTTCTCAGTAATCTGGATCACCGCAACATTCGCATTCGCCTCGACGCACAACGTTTCGGTCTTGCTCGAACTCGGATGCTTTCGTTCCCAACAATTGCCCGCGGGCGCCCAGCGATATCTTGGAAGAGCCTTCGAGTAGAAATCGCGCAGCTCCGCAGCGGATGCTTTCACGGGCGATGCCTGCATGGAAACGCTGATTCTGTCCGGCGGACCGGGCTTGATATCGGACTTCGAATACTTGGGTGTCGGTACGGGCATCGATCGCACATTCGCGGAAGCCCCCAGCGGAAACTTGCCGAAGTGCTCGAGCTTTGCATCCGCTTTTTCCCGAGCTTCGTCGATTTGCGCCTGGGCGTCTTTCTGCCGGTCTGTCGCCGTGATCTTCGGGACCTCATTGGTGATTTTGTCGAGAATGGTCCTGCGATCCAAATCCGCGCCCTTCATGTAAATGTTGGCAATATCCTTGACGTTGATCATCTTATCGAGCGGATTGCCTGAAAACACGATGAAATCCGCGTCCTTCCCAACCGCGAGAGTGCCCATATCCTTGAGTCCCAGCACGTCTGCAGATGCCGACGTTGCTGCCTTGATGACGTCCGCCGGTTTCATGCCGGCAGCAGCCATCAACTCGAGTTCGCGAAGCTCAAAGTAGCCGGGATACGTGTCTGCCGAGCCGCTGTCGGTTCCCAGTCCGATCTTGACGCCCGCTGCGGACATCTTCACCAGGTTCTTCTCGGCCGTTTCGTACTGCTGCCGCAGGGCCGGCAGATCCGGATTCCGTTTGAATCGGTTCATCACCACTGGATCGGCCAGGTAGGCGGAAAGGCCGGCGGGATAAACTTCACGCATGATTTGTTCGCCCAGCCAGTGCGGCTTGTCCGCGTAGACGAACTTGGCTTCATGGGCCGTGAGCGTGGGCGTGTAGAAGACATTCTTCTCTTTCATCGCCGAGATCAGCTCGTTGTCCACTTCGCGATCGCGAATGCTGTGGACAAGACCTGCGACTCCCGATTTCACAAGATCCTTCGCATCGGCCAGATAAAAGACGTGCGCGACGACGCGGACATTGTTCTTTTTGGCTTCATCGATAACGGCGCGGTAAATCTCGGGCTTCAGCTTTGGCACGCGTCCCATGTTGTCGTCGACCCATATCTTGATAAAGTCGACTTTCTTGTCCACGTTGTCCCTCACAACCTTGCGGGCTTCGGCTTCCGTGGAAACCTCGATTGGAATGCCCGGCAGAATGGACGTCGGCCAGCCACCTTTTGCGGTGATGCCCCGGCCGGCGGTGAAAAGGAGCGCACCGCCTACCTTGCCTTGTCGTTGTTCGTCTCGAATCTGAAACGCCAGGTCGCCGACGTCCGTGCCGAGAACTGCAACGGCTTCGACTCCGTAATAAGCGTAGCGGTTCAAATCGGAGATGATGGAGTCGCGCTTGTAGTTCTTTGGACTCGTATTGGCACCGGTATTGATTCCGACATGCCCGTGAAGATTGATAAACACGGGCGTGATCGTTCGTCCGTCCAATTCAATGCGCGTGGAGCCCTTTGGAGGCTTGACTTCGCCCTTTCCTCCAATCTCCTTGAACTTCCCGTGTTCCATGATGAAGGTCGCTTCCTCGATCGGCGGGCTACCGTCACCCGGAATCAAACGCGCACCGGAGAAGAAGCTGAGATCCGATGTCGGTGCGGCCTTCGAGTCCGGCCCCTTCGGGGGTTCCGAGCAGGCGGAAAGGAAACAGACGAGCGCCACCGCAATCACTAACTGTGTGTACCGTTTCATCGAAGGAAACTCCTTAAAATAGGTGAACCACTAGCGGCGGAATTGTAACACAGCCTTGGGGTTAGGTAGGTAAATCTAGGCGGCGTAAAGCTCGTCGATGTTTGTCTGGTATTTCTTTTCAATGACCGAACGGCGGATCTTCAACGTTGGCGTAAGTTCACCGGCGTCAATCGTAAATTCCTTCTCCA
>QHXD01000652.1:2267-5305 GCA_003223895.1 Acidobacteriota bacterium | reverse complement strand
ATTCATTCCCAATTGCCGGAGCGCATCGGGAATAGCGTCGCCGGTTCCTTCGATATAGCCGACGGACGTGACCCTGGTCTTCACGTCCAGAACCTCGACTTTGGATTCCGCCGGGGAGTAGATATACCGGGTCTCGATATGTGGATAGGAGACCACGGTGTATCCATTCCTGATCTCTGTATTTCCCGCCTTCGCAACGGCGCGCACGACAAAGTCGCCGGCAGTTGCTGGAACGGAGACTGTGAACTGCAGCGACGCCTTTTCTCCCTGTTGAGTAAAGTTGACGGTCCGCGTGGCGGGAGTAGCCGTCCAGCCGGATGGTGTCACGAGAGACACGTCCGTGTTGACCGGCGTTGTGCTCTGGTTCTCGACGGTGACCGTAAACTCTTTCCGCCGGTTGCCGGTTAGAGGAACAATCGCGATATCCGGATTTATGGTCAGAGACAATGCAGGAACAACCTTCAGCGCAACACGCTGTTCGCCGTACATTCGATCGACACGACGGAACTCCGCAGGCTGCTTCATCGAGATCGTCGTGCCCTGGTAGTCCACTTCCGCGCGAGTCACGAATAGAGGTGTCTCCATCGGAAGTGTCGATGATGCGGGCCAGACGAAACGGTCGCCACGCCGTGGTTCACGAAGCCAGTAGGGCTGGGTGAATTCGGCGTTGGGTGAAACCTTCACTTTGAATTTTTGATCCAGGCGTTGGCCCGGCCGGAGGCTTCCCGTGGAGTTGTCGTAAACGGCGTCCCACCCCTGCGGAAGGTCGGTTGTTGCGCGGAGGCTGGAAAACTCGTACGGCCCTCCATTGATCACGCTGACCGTGAGGTTGAACTCCTGCCCAGGCACGAGCGTATCGTCGGATGCCAGAACATCGATAACCAGGCCCGACGCCAACCGGAACGCTTCCTGAAAATCCTCTTCCTTCTGCTCGAGCAGAAAACGAACGTGTTCGTGGGTAGCTCTTGCCTTGATCTGTTGTAGCTGTTTCAGCGCAGCCGCCAGGTCCGGCATGATCTCGGCCGGGCGCAGCAGGTTGACCTTCTGACGAATCGCGGTAATCCGCTGTTCGAGAGTTGTGAGGTCGGAGGAGATTCCGGAATCCAGCTGTGCGAGATCCGTCAATTTGTAGAGCACTCCTGAAAAAAGCGGCGCCAGATCGGAAACATTGACAGTCTTCTGCACCAACTGGACTCGCGTCGGCCGGGGCCCCCGCTCCTGCGCGCCGCCCTGGGCCTGAGAGCGATGAAGGCTCCGGCCTTCGGTTGCAATCTCGCTATAGGAACGGCCGAGGGCTGGATCGAATTCTCCGGTGTTGATCTCCAAACCTGGAGGAGGCGTTTGCGGCTGGTCGTTGGCGCCTGGTGCGCCTGGTGCGCCTCCGCCAGGTCCGCCCGGTCCGCCGCCGACGTTCAGATAGAGTTTTTTCGCCTGCCAGGGTTTTCCGTATTCGGGAAAGCGATTGGGATCGGCTGCCGCCTTGAAGGCTTCCTGCGTGATGATGCCTGCCACCTGGTGATGTCCGTGTCCATCCCGGGGTGTACCGGTAAATCGTGAAACGATAATTTCGGGACGGAAATATCGAATCACGCGCACGAAATCGCCAAGTATTTGTTCTCGCCCCCACTTTCCAAACGTGTCTTCAGCGCTCTTGGAAAACCCGAACTCATAGTTGGGTGTAAAAAACTGCTGCGCATGATCCAGACGTCGCGCGCCGTAGAGTTCTTCGGTGCGGATTACTCCGAGAGCTTCAAACAACTCTGGACCCACGAGGTTCACACCGCCTTCTCCGCGAGTGGCGGAAAGGTAGGCGGTACGAACACCTTGTCCACGGGCGAGCCAGGCGAGCAAGGCGCTGTTTTCATCATCCGGATGGGCACCCGTATGAAGAACGCTGCCGATGACGTCCAGACGTTTCAACACCTGCGACAGCCCCATGGCTCCGCGGTCTTCGGGAATATTCGATCCGGGCGCCACCAGCACGGAAGTGATGGTCAAAAAAGCGATCACGGGCAGCAGTAACAGCTTTGCTTTCATCAGTCTCATAGCGAAATCCCATGAACAAATTTCCTCGAATTGTACTAGTATCTCCACGAACAAAGCCACGGGTAATAGCGTAATTGCCCCCGGTAAATGTTACATGTCGACGCCGCGACTATATTGGGTCGGACCAGACGGACAGGAAAGCGTATTCCTGATTGCGTCCAGTGAAGTCCTGATTGGAAGAAAGGGCGACGCGGATGTCGTCCTCAGCAATCAGCACGTCTCCCGGCACCATGCCAAGATCGTAATGATGCCGGAGGGATATTTCCTTCAGGATCTCGGCAGCACGCACGGCACATTCGTCAACAACCAGCAGATCGAACAACACATTCTCAAGGATGGCGACAGAATCGCCCTCGGGAAAGACCGCGTTGAGCTGCAGTATCTGGTCACCGATGATCTGTCAACAAGGGCGCCGGCCAAGCCCGACACCACTCAGATTTTCGAAAAATCATTAATGAACCTGGGCGTGGTCTTGCCGCCCGAATATTCCGACCTCGAAAAAATTTCGTGCCTTCTCGATTTTCAGTACCAGTGGGAACAACTTTTCACGCCTAACGCCGCGTTCCAGAAGATCCTGGAATTTGCGCTCAAGATCAGCGGGGCCGAACGCGGATTCATCCTGGTGCGAGAAGGCACGGCCTTCGGTTACGCCGCGGGCCTGGACGGCATGGGACGAACGCTTACGCCTTCGCACTTTCAGACGAGCCAGACGGTTGTGAACGACGTGGTCGCCAAAGGTTCGCCGGTCTTCATGGTCGAGGGCCTCGACAAGAAATACATCGAGCAAGCCAGCATTGTAGCGATGAACCTGCGAGCGATCGCATGCCTGCCCCTCATGGGACTTCCGTCGCAGGCGGATACTCCTTCGATCCTCGGGATTCTCTACCTCGACAGCACCAAGAGGATGCATTCCCTGTCCGGTCTCGACGAGAGAATTATCAACAAGCTCGCCGTCGAAGCAGGCAATGTTCTTGAACGCGTGGAGATGATCA